>JAEZWE010000025.1 GCA_023420435.1 Bacteroidota bacterium | reverse complement strand
GTATAAAGTTCAGGCTTATGTTAATAAATTTCCTGGAGATTTAATGTTGGTTTTAGGAGTAATTCTTATGATTGCGGCGATATCATTTAAAGTAGCTTTAGCTCCTTTTCATATGTGGAGTCCGGATGTTTACCAAGGTTCTCCTTCGTTAATCACAACTTTTATGATGAGTGTTGTTAAAATTTCAGGATTTTATGCATTTTTCAGATTAATGACAATTCCATTTATTGGAATTTATGAAACTTGGGTAAACATTATTGGCGTTTTTGTTATTATCACGCTTTTTCTTGCCAATACAATGGGACTTGCGCAAAGTAACGCAAAAAGAATGTTGGCATATTCTTCAGTTTCTCACGCTGGTTATATTGCCCTCATCTTTTTCGGGATTAATAACCTTTCGACTTATAATTTAGCTTTCTATTTATTCGCTTATGCATTATCTACTATTGGAGTAATGATGACGTTGATTTGGGTAGAAAAACTGAAAAGAGAAACTTCTTTCAATGCATTTAAAGGTTTGGCTAAAAAAGAACCTTTATTGGCAACTGTTGGTGCAATTTCTATGCTTTCAATGGCAGGTATACCTTTAACAGCAGGTTTTATGGCAAAGTTCGCATTATTTTCACAAGCGATGAATGGTGCAGCATTTTTGGTTTTGGTAGCTATTTTAGGTTCTGCCATTTCAATTGCTTATTATTTACGTCTGATTATTGCCATGTTTTTCTTTAAAGAAAGTAGTTTCAACACTTCGGAGAAAGTAACTTTAACGTATAACATTCTTGCAGTTTTTGTTATTGTAGCTATTGTTGCTTTGGGAGTTTTCCCGGATTTTTTTGCGATGCAATTTGCTTCATTAAGATAACAAGAATTAAAAAATAAAAAAAACGCAATCTTTTGGGATTGCGTTTTTTAGTATATAGCTTAATTTTTAATTCTTTATTTTTTTGGCTTCTTCCCAAAGCAAATCCATTTTTTCCAAAGACATTTCGGAGAGATTTAAATTTCTTTCTAAAGCCAGTTTTTCCATTTTCTGAAATCTTGTAATAAATTTTAAATTGGTTTTTTCTAATGCAGAATCTGGATTAATTCCTGAAATTCTGGCATAATTGATCAGCGAAAAGAAAACATCTCCCAGTTCCGTTTCTTTTTTTTCTGAATCTTCTTCAGCATGAAATTCAACGAGTTCTTCTTCCACTTTTTTCCACGCATCTTCTGCATTTTCAAATTCAAAACCAATTCCTTTTACTTTTTCCTGAATTCTAAAAGCTTTCACCAAACTTGGCGTTGCTTTGGAAACTCCCGCCAAAACCGATTTATTTCCTTCTTTTAATTTCAGTTTTTCCCAGTTTTGCTTTACTTCTTCTTCATCTTTCACCTCAACATCACCATAAATATGAGGATGACGAAAAATCAATTTTTCATTTAAAGAATGGATAACATCAGCAATATCAAAAGCATTTTTCTCTGAACCAATTTTAGAATAAAAAACCAAATGCAACAAAACATCGCCCAATTCTTTTTTAATTTCTTCCAAATCTTCTACTAAAATCGCATCCGAAAGTTCGTAAACTTCTTCCAAAGTAAGGTGTCGCAAACTTTGCAAATCCTGCTTTTGATCCCAAGGACATTTTTCGCGCAGATCGTCCATAATATCTAATAATTTTGAAAAAGCTTCGAGTTTCTGTTTTTTTGAATTCATGAAGAAATTTTATTCTGTTTTACAAAATTATACTAATTGAAGATTGTAACAAAGTTTAATATCTTTGCATCGTTAAAAAAACAACATGTTCAGAACTTTAAAACCTTTCGATCAAAAGAAAATTACATTAGGAAAAATTTTTAAAACTTTAGCAATTATGACCGGAATAGTGATTGTTCTTACCTTAATTTTAGCGATGTTTCCGCAATTTTTCCGTTACAAAGACCGAATGTTGGAAGCCACTTTTACCATGAATATGGTTTTAATCGTTTTAATTTTACTGAATTTCGTGAACTACATCCTTTTCCGGGGCAAAGAAGGAAATTTCATGGGAAATCTGGAACTAAAAGAAAATGAAATTGTTTTGAATGGGGACTCTTTTCCTCTGGAAAATATTAGCAAAATCAGGTTTATTGGAAATGATATTAAAGGTCAGTTTCGCGGATTTTCTACCAAAGGAACAGAAAATTCTATGATTCTGAAAACCAACAATGGGCAAGAAATTAAGGTTAATTTTGAACAAACACTGGAGAACAATCTCAAAAAATATTCGGAAATTTTAAAAATTTATCATAATCAAAACAAACTTTCTGAAGCGAACTACGATAATATTCTGAACAATACGAATTACTACTAAGCTGAATTCTCTTTGTTTTTCAACCAATTGTAATGATTGAGAAGAATTCTGATTTCATTAAATTCAAATTCTGGTGGAAGATTTTTTTTCCATTCGTTCAAATTTTCGTGATTTTTCTTTTTGAATTCTTTTTCAAAAGCAGTAATTTTTTCTTTCGACAAAACTCGTTTAATATCCAAAACTCCTTGCTCCGCAAATCTGGCTAAATGTCCATAAATGGTTTCGTTTACCAAGCCTCTTTCTTTGGCGATTTCAGGAATGGTTTTTCCATCTTCAAACATTTGATAGGTAAGAATGTGTGAAGGAATTTTTTCAATTTTTGTAGAAATTTTCACATCATTTTTTTCATCAAAAAGTGGTTTTTCCAGCAAATAGACATTTCGCAGATCCTTTAAATAATCTTCAAGATCATCAAGAAAAACCCGAAAATCGTCGTTATAGGTTTTCAAACCTTTAATGCCTTTTGTTTCCGCATAAAACTCTTTTAATGAATCAAAAATTTTCTGATTTACATTTTTGAAGAAATAATTGATGGCTCCTTCAGATTTTTGCTCAATTTCTTCCCATTTTTCTTCTCCTTTAATAAACTTTCGATGCTTCTGGTGGAGAATTTTTTCAAATTTTTCAAAAATTCCAATTACATTTTCGGTTTCACTTTTTATAGAAGCATACAGCTTTTTAACTTTTGCTTTATCTACATTTTTGCTCACCAATGAAGTGTTATACCATTCTTCCAAAGATTTTCGAATCCATCTACATTCTGCATAACGAAGCACTTTTGAAATGGCATAATCGTATTTTTCTACTTCCAGAATTTCTTCAATTCTGTCATTAGCATTGGTTTCATTTTGAAAATTTTCAACACGATGATCGCTAAAAATAATTTCAGGAGTAATTTTAGATTTTAGGACTATTCCCTCCAAAGTTCTGCATCTGGAAAGTGCAACATACACTTGTCCTGAAGCAAAAGATTTTCCTGCATCAATAATTAATCGGTCAAACGTTAAACCTTGACTTTTATGAATAGTAACCGCCCAAGCTAAACGAATCGGAAATTGCTCAAAACTTCCCATTACTTCTTCTTTTATATTTTTTTCAGAATCTAAAGAATATACTTTCTGTTCCCAAACTTCACGTTTTAACTGATACTCTTCATCATCACCATCTATTAAAACCCAAATTTCATCCTCATCCAAATGCGTAACCTCCGCTAATTTTCCGTTAAAATATTTTTTTTCACTCGTTGCATCATTTCTGATAAACATAATTTGTGTTCCAACTCTGAGTTCCAAAATTTCTTCATTGGGATATTGATTTTCCCGAAAATCTCCAGTAATTTTAGCTTTATAAAGGTGTGATTTTCCGGAAAGTTCTTTTAATTTTTTTTGGTTTATCTCGTCTGCAATTCTGTTATGAGAAGTAAGATAAACGTAAGGTTCATCTTTAGGTTCGAAATCCGGATCAAAACGATCATTCAGTTTTTCAAAATCGATATCGTGCGTATTTCCATCACGAATAGCATTGAGAATTTCTAAAAAATGTTCGTCTTTCTGTCGGTAAACTTTAGTGAGTTCTAAAGTAATTAATGGCAATTCTTTCAATGCAAGACTGTCGAAAAAAAATGGAGATTGGTAATATTGTTTCAAAATATATTCATCTCGAACCACAGGTGGAAGCTGATAAAGGTCGCCAATAAAAAGCATTTGAACCCCACCAAATTTTTGTGGATTTCTACGAACATGACGAAGCGAAAAATCCATCATATCCAAAACATCAGCTCGAAGCATAGAAACCTCATCAACGATAATAATTTCTACTTCTCGCAGCAATTTTAGTTTTTCTTTTCGGTATTTGAAATGCTGTGCTAAATCGACAATATTATTTCCTAAGTTTCCGTCGATACGTTCCGTTGTTGGCAAAAAAGGACGAAGTGGAAGTCCAAACATCGAGTGAATCGTAACACCTCCTGCATTAATCGCTGCAATACCAGTTGGAGCAACCACAATATATTTTTTCTGAGTTTTGGTTACAAAATCATTTAAAAAAGTGGTTTTTCCGGTTCCTGCTTTTCCGGTAAGGAAAATACTTCGGTTGGTATGTTCTGCTAAGGCAAAAAGAGAATCATTCATCAGTCAAAAATAAGGAAATTACAAGATAATTTAAGGTGCGGCAAAATTTTTGATAAATTTGGGAAAAGTAAAAAAAAATGAAAAATACTATTCTGATTCTTACCATATTCACATTCCTATTTTCATGCAAAACAAAACAAACTATTGATCCCGATACCCTTCCAAAAGATATATCTCAGAAACCTAAAAATGGAGTTTCACAACAGCAGGATTCTAAAATTTTACAAGATTTAAGAGCAGAAATTGATGAGATGATTGTAAAAAATCCATGTGTTTCTTCCGATAAATGGAGAATTTCTCCAATTGGTTCCAAAGCTTGTGGTGGACCTGCTGAATATTTGGCGTATCCCATTGAAATAGAAGATGAGATCATTCCAAAAATTCAAAATTACACGCAACTAAATTCGGATTTCAACAAAAAATATGATATTGTTTCGGATTGTATGATGGTTCAACCTCCTTCCGGAATAAAATGTGAAAATGGAAAAGCGGTTTTAATGAATGCTGAATCCCAAATTACAGAACAATAATTCCTTATTTATTATTTTAAAACTACAACCTAATCCCTAAATCCTAACCCTTATACCACGAAGAATATTTCACATAATTATTGGCGATTCTGTTTACTTCGCCTTCTAAAAGTTCGGAAGACAAATCTTTTATTTTTTTTGCGGGAATTCCGCCCCAAACTTCTCCGGATTTTATAATGGTTCCTTGTGTTACTACAGAACCTGCACCCACAATCGAATTGCTTTCCACCAAACAATCGTCCATCACAATAGCACCCATCCCAATCAAAACATTATCCTGAATTTTACATCCATGAACAATGGCATTATGCCCAATAGAAACATTATCTCCTATTTCTAGCGGAAATTTTTCATACGTGCAATGCAACATCGCATTGTCTTGAACATTCACTTTATTTCCCAGTTTGATGTAGTGAACATCACCACGAATTACAGCATTATACCAAAT
>JAEZWE010000240.1 GCA_023420435.1 Bacteroidota bacterium | reverse complement strand
CCATTAAAGTATCTACTTCTGGAAAGGATTTCATTTGAGTACCATAAATGGTATTGTTAGAAGTACAGTGAAAATAATCATATTCTGAACCTACTTTATAATCTTTAGGAATGAAGGAATAATTCTGTTCTTTTGAAGAGCCTACTACATCAACATTTCCGATTTTTTTTGCTTCTTTAATCGCTCCAGCTGCCCAAGTTCCCGTATCGGTATAAGCTGCTTTTCCACCTAATTTCATCAAATTAAAAGGAACCATCAAAAACTGCAAACTGGCACCACCTCCAAGATAAAGAACTTCATAATCGTCTCCAAGATTCAATAGACGTTTAACAATAGCTCTGGCTTCATCCATTACCGCAACGAAATCTTTGCTACGGTGGGAAATTTCCAGAAGTGAAAGTCCGATTCCGTTAAAATCTAAGATAGCTTCTGCCGATTTTTGAAAAACTTCTTGAGGTAAAATACAAGGTCCTGCGCTGAAATTGTGCTTTTTCATGGTAGAAAATTTGAAAAAAATTATATTTTGTTATTGATTTTTTTAAGTAAAAAGACCCCATGAAAAATGAGGTCAAATAGTATTATTCGTTATGTAAAAATGCTTTTTTAGCGAGTAAGCTTTCTTCAGATTCTACATGATCTTCATCCGGAACACAGCAATCTACAGGACAAACTGCCGCACATTGCGGTTCTTCGTGAAAACCTTTACATTCCGTACATTTATCTGTAACAATAAAATAAACATCATCACTTACAGGTTCTTGCGGTGCATCTGCATCCACCGTTAAACCCGATTTCATTGTCACTAAACCTACTAAAGAGGTTCCATCTGAAGCTTTCCAATCTACAGCACCTTCATAAATAGCATTATTAGGGCATTCTGGTTCACAAGCGCCACAGTTAATACATTCATCAGTTATTTTGATTGCCATTGCTGATTTTTTATTTTTAAATTTGCACAAAATTACAAAAAAACTGTCAATTTTTCACTAAAAATGAACACAGAAAAACAAATTTTAGGGGTGATAAAACTCAGTGATTTTCTAAATAATTTCTTAAAAAACACTCCCGAAAATTATAGTCAATTAGAAAATGAATTTGCATTATTATTGAGGAAATCGGAAATAGAAAATCCATGGTTTACCCAGGAAAATCAAAAATTTGCACTTCAACAATGGAATAAGCTTTTAACAAAAGAAAATCTTGAAAATTGGTTGAAAGAATACCGAATCTCAAAAAATCCTAAAAGGGTAGGACTGATATTAGCAGGAAACATTCCCATGGTAGGATTTCATGATGTTCTATCGGTGATTTTGAGCGGCAATATTCCTTTAATTAAATTGTCTTCCAAGGACAAACAAATTTTACCTTTTTTACTTAGCCAATGGAATGAATTTTCTCAAGGAAATATCCAATATGAATTTGTTGAAAAATTACAAAATTTTGATGCCGTAATTGCTACAGGAAGCAATAATACAGCGCGATATTTGGAGTATTATTTTAAAGATTCTCTAAGCATTATCCGCAAAAACAGAACTTCTCTTGCGGTTTTAAAAGGTGATGAAACGGATGAAGAATTACAACTTTTGGCGCACGATATTTTTCGCTATTTTGGATTAGGATGCCGTAATGTAACCCGACTTTTTATCCCAAAAGAAATGAAGCTAGATCGACTTTTTGAAAATTTTATGGATTTCAGTGAAGTGATTAATCATAACGCTTATGCCAATAATTACGATTACAATAAAGCGATTTATCTATTGAATCAAGATCAGTTTTGGGACAATAATTTCGTGATGCTGAAAGAGGATGAAAGTTTATTTTCTCCTTTATCAGTACTGAATTTCAGCCGTTATGAAGACATTTCCGAAGTGCAAGAATTTCTAAAAAACAATGAAGAAAATATTCAATGTATTGTGGCAAAACCAGAACTTGGACTGAACTCTGAAAATTTTGGAGAAGCACAAAATCCAGGATTATCAAATTATGCAGATCATGTGGATACGATGCGGTTTTTGGAGGTGATTTGATTTTGCGCTGATTGCACGGATTTTTTGAGAAAATCCTCTCTCAGATTTTGCGGATTGAGCAGATTTATTTCGTACATTCTTAAGGACAATTTCTCGAAGATAAAACGGATTTCGTCCATTTCTATGGTACAAATCTGCTGAATCAGCTCGATCAGCGAGAATTTGAAAAAGGAATGTGCGAGACAAAAGTTCCGCACATTTTTATAGATTTCTTGGAAATTACTGCTTGTCAATACTTCCCAAAACTTTTTGCGAAAAAGCGTTTAAAGCATCACGATCACTCATTCCGTTCTTTACAGAATTATGAACTTCCAAAGCGCCGCAAATATCGGTAATCATTTCGCCAACAACATTTAAATCTTCTTCCGTCGTTCCTCGAAATTCTGAAAAACTTTCCAAAACCTCTAAAGCTATTTCCAAATTTTCCGGCGTTTGATTTTGATAAAACTGTCTGATAATTGGGATCTTCATCTTTTAATTTAATTCGTTAAATAAATTAAGCAAACTTTCCTGTTGGTTGCTTTGAACCTGATTTACCAATTCGCCGTTTTTAAAAATCGCAAATGTCGGCAAATTATCTACTGTGGCCAGTTTACGGCTTTCCGGAAGTTTTTCCGCATCAACATATAAAAAAGGAATTTCTTCGTTTTCCGCAGCCAGTTTTTTGAATTTCGGTTTCATAATACGGCAGTTTCCACACCAAGTTGCTCCATACTGAACGACCACTTTTTCGTTATTTTTTACAATTTCCTGTAAAGTATCTTCTTTTAATTCTGTGTACATTTTTTTTAAAAATTTCAAAAAAAAGAGGCTTGAAAAATCAAACCTCTTTTATATTAATTAAGTGATAAATATTCTGCGGTTGATTTTCTGTCGGCTTTCATTGCTGTTTTTCCTTCTTCCCAGTTTGCCGGACAAACTTCTCCGTGTTTTTGAACGTGCGTATAAGCATCAATCATTCTTAAAAATTCTTTTACATTTCTTCCTAAAGGCATATCATTTATCGATTCGTGGAAAATTTTCCCCGTTTCATCGATCAAATAAGTTGCTCTGTACGTTACGTTAGAACCGCTGAAAGTTTCGTTTCCTTCTTCATCATATTCAAAATCTTGATCAACAATTCCTAAAGTATTTGCCAATTGTCTGTGTGTATCAGCCAAAAGCGGATAAGTTACACCTTCAATTCCTCCGTTTTCTTTTGCGGTATTTAACCATGCAAAATGAACTTCGTTTGTATCGCAAGATGCACCTATTACTTTAGTATTTCTTTTTTCAAATTCTCCTAAAGCTTCCTGAAAAGCGTGAAGTTCGGTTGGACAAACGAATGTAAAATCTTTTGGATACCAAAAAAGTAAAACTTTTTGTTGGTTACTTACTGCTTCTTCAAAAATGTTGATTCTAAGATCATCACCCATTTCAGACATTGCGTCTACCGTGATGTTTGGAAATTTTCTACCTACTAATGACATAATATTTTTGTTTAAATTTTTCTGAAGCAAAGATAATCATGTTTTATCTATCGGGAAATAATTTTTGATAAATAAAAACTATTGAATGTATTTATGAATTTGACAAAATCTATATCAAAAAAAATATAAAATATGAATTAAGTAATTTTTATTTTTTCCAAGCAATTTTTTATTCTTTTCATCGCTTCTCTCAAATCATTTTCCGAAGCGGCATAAGAAAAACGAACACATTCCGGACTTCCAAAAGAAACACCTCCAACTGAGCCAACATGGGCTTCATCCAACAAAAACATGGCAAAATCATCAGAATTTTCTATGAATTTTCCCTTTAAATTTTTTCCGATATAATAGGAAATATCCGGAAAAAAATAAAATGCAGATTTTGGTAAAAGAACTTTAAAACCTGGAATTTCTTTCATTAAATCGTAAACAATATCACGTCTTTTTCGAAATTCGTCAATCATATACCGATATTCTGAAGGATCAGTATTTAAGGCTGTGATTGCTGCTCTTTGTGCTACTGTATTAGCTCCACTAGTCATCTGTCCCTGAATTTTTTCGCAAGCTTTTGCCAACCATTCCGGACAAGCAGAATAACCAATTCTCCAACCTGTCATTGCATAACCTTTAGACATTCCGTTTACAATGGCTACTTGTTCATAAATTTCTGGAAAAATCGCAATAGAACGGTGCTTTGTTTCATAATTGGTGAACTCATAAATTTCATCAGAAATCACTGTTACTTGTGGATTTTTCTCTATTACTTTTGCTAAAGACTGCAATTCATCATACGTATAATAACTTCCTGATGGATTGCAAGGTGAACTGTACAAAATAGCTTTGGTTTTTGGTGTTATGGCTTCCTGAAGCTGTTCTGCCGAAATTTTAAAATCATTCACATAAGAGGTTTTAATGAAAATCGATTTTCCGCCCATCATTTTTACCATTTCATCATAACTTACCCAAAATGGAACTGGCAAAATCACTTCATCACCATCGTTGATAATTGCTGCCAAAATATTTAAAATACTTTGTTTTGCACCGTTAGAAACACAAATTTGCGTTGGTTTATATTCTAAATCATTATCTCTTTTCAGTTTTTTTGAAATAGCCTGTCGTAATTCTAAAAAACCAGGAACCGGAGAATAATGACTGTAGTTTTCATTAATGGCATCAAAAGCAGCCTGTTTTATGTTATCGGGAACATCAAAATCGGGTTCTCCAAGCGTTAAACTAATCACATCAATACCTGCAGCTTTCATTTCGCGGGCTTTGTTACTCATTACAAAAGTTTGAGAATAACCTAATCTTTTAATTCTTTCCGATAATTTATCCATAAATTTTAGCTTTCGAGCAAATATAAAGTTTTAATTAATTATTTTGAATTGAAAATCTTTAAAACTATTTTTGTAAAATATACCTTAAAAATGTCTGTAGAACTCATTTTAAAATATTTTCCTGAAATTTCGGAAATTCAAAAATCTCAATTTGTAAAATTGGAAAATCTCTACAACGAATGGAATGAAAAAATCAACGTTATTTCCAGAAAAGATATGGAGTCGCTGTACGAAAAACACATTCTTCATTCGCTTGGAATTGCGAAAGTGATGGAATTTTCACCAGGAACAAAAGTTTTGGATATTGGAACTGGAGGAGGATTTCCGGGAATACCGCTGGCGATTTTATTTCCACAAGCTCATTTTACTTTGATAGATTCTATTGGAAAAAAAATCACGGTTGTAAATGCTGTTTCAGAAGGTATTAATTTAAAAAATTTAACCGCCATCCATGGAAGAGCTGAAAAACTGAAAGAAAAATTTCATTTTGTGGTAAGTCGAGCTGTTACACAAATGCCTGAATTTCTTCGTTGGCTAAAAGGAAAATTTGAAAAAGAACAATTCAACCCAAAACACAATGGTGTTTTATATCTAAAAGGTGGAGATTTAGCGGAAGAATTAGCTGGTTTAAGATGCGAGATTTTCAATTTAAAAAATTATTTTCAAGAAGAATTTTTCGATACCAAAAAAGTCGTTTATTTATCTAAAGGAAATTTCAATTCCTGATTTTACTTTTTCCTATTGATCTTATCTAATGAATTATTAATCAAAAAATTAAAAATGAAAAATTTATTTAAAATAGCCTCTTTATCTGCACTTTGTTTTCTGTTTGCAAGTTGTGAAGAGGAAAGATACGGCAACGAAATCCAAAGTGTCGATAAAATTGCGATAGACAGTATCAAAATTGTAAACGATACCATGGATGTATTTTCTGTTCAAAGTATTCAAACTTTTTCAAATTACGCTTCCGGTTGTCAAGGATTTTACGATTATGACTATGTTCGTGATGGTTTTACAAGAACAGTTACGGCTTATCAATATAACGTTGATGGACCCTGTACGATGGCTACACATACCGAAAAAAGCCAATTCAATTTTCAGCCACAACAAATTGGAACTTATACTTTCAAATTTTGGAAAGGAGGTACAGATTACATCACGCAAACTATTGTGGTTGAATAATGAAAAAAGTGCTTTTTTCAATTTTTGTTCTGTTCTTTTCTCAACTTTATTTTGGACAAAAAATATTTTGGGACGAAAACCGGAAACTTACTTGGGATGATTTTCAAGGAAAGGAAAATTTGAGCGGAAATCCCAGAACTGCCGCTTTTGCGTATTGTGGAATACAGTATCAAGTTACGCGTTCAACCAACCCAAAAGCGCCTGTTTCCATTGATGTTAAAAGCAGTTTTGTTGTTGACAAATCTTGGAAAAGATCAGACACCCTTTCTTTGGATATTTTGAAACACGAACAAAATCATTTCGATATTTCTGAAATTTATGTTCGGAAAATTCGGAAATTTATCGATGAAAAAATTAAAAATTCCGGAGATTATGATCACTATTTCAAGCGTGGTTACGAAAAACTTTATGCAGAATATCGTAATTTTCAAGACACTTATGACAAAGAAACCCATAACAG
>JAEZWE010000198.1 GCA_023420435.1 Bacteroidota bacterium | reverse complement strand
ATTTGGTTATCATCGATTTACAGCAAGCGATGAAGAACATGCTAAAAACGCTCGCGATTATCAAGAATGGCTGAATTCCAAAAACGTTACAGAATAAATTTTAACAAAGTTTAACAAACATCCGTTTAACATTTGGCTAAAATTTGCGTCTAATTGCCTAGATGATTTTTTCAAAAAAAATCAAAATTTTCATAATTTCTTTGAAAATATTATAAATAATAAACCGCACAGGATTTTCACTTTTGTGCATAAATAATAACTTGAATGATTCAGACCGAAATTAGACAGATTCTTATTAAAAAATCGCTTGGACTTACTTTTGTTTTATCTGCCGCAGCATTTGCTTTTGCACAGGAAAAAGTAAGTACTTCAGGAACTATTGTTGATAAACAAAATAATCCTGTTCCTTATGCTTCCGTAACTTTTAGCAATAAAGCCAACAAATTATATAGTGATGCTGCTTTAACCGATGAAAAAGGAAATTTCAGCATTCAATTGGTTCCCGGAAATTATGATATCATCATTGAAGCCATTGATTACAAAAAATCAACCCAAAATAAACAAATTTCCGGAGGAAATTTAGGTTCTATATCTATTGAAAGTGAAGGTTCATCCACAGCACTTAAAACACAAGAAATTCAGGGAGTTACTATTGTCGCGCAATCCACAAAACCATATCGTGTGGAGTTGGATAAAAAAGTGTACGATCCATCACAAGATGTTTTAAGTAAAGGAGGAAACTTACAAGATGTTTTAACCAATGTCCCTTCTGTAAATGTGGATACTGATGGAACAGTTTCGATGAGAGGAAACTCAAATGTAAGATTTTTAATTAACGGAAAACCCTCTTCTCTTTTAGGAATTGATAGTGGAGCAAATGCCCTGCAAAGTATTCCTGCAGATCAAATTGAAAGAATTGAAGTGATTACCAATCCATCATCAAAATTTGAAGCAAGTGGAACGGCGGGAATTTTAAATATTATTCTGAAAAAAACAAAAGGACGTGGCTTCAATGGTTCTGTTACAGGAAGTGTTGGTTATCTTCCACAAACTAACCTGAATACTAATCTTAGTTGGAAACAAGGAAATTGGAATATTTTCTTCAACGGAGGTGGTGGTTACAGCAAAAGAAAAAATACAAGAGAAAACGAAACCACTTATTTCGATACCAACGGAAATATTGCGGAAACTTTAGATCAGAATAATTCCAATGACAGCGAATCCAGATTTTATAATGCTAATGCAGGATTTACCGTTGATTTGTCTGACAAAACAGCATTAAACATGTCCGGAATGATCCGTTATAATGAAGGTGAAGGTGATGATTTAGTAAATTATTTAACCAGAGATTATACGGCAAATACCACTGAAAATTCTCAAAGATTAAGTTTAGCCGAAAGAAGTGGTGTTGCATTGCAAGCTGATTTTGGCATTGATCATAAATTTAATGATAAAGGACAAAATATTTACTCTTCAATAAGTATTCAGAGAAATGATGATGAGGATTACAACAATATTCGTGAAACTAAAAATGGTATTTTTGCTTCCCGAAATTTAGTAGATTCAGAAACCGTAAATAATACCATTATTGGTAAAATAGATTATGAATTGCCCATTGGTGAACAATCCAGATTGGAAGCCGGTTATCGTTTCGACAGAAATGAAAATAATTATGATTATGCAGTTTTAGGAACGGTGGATGATATTAACTTTTCTACCTTACCCAATTTTACAAGTAATACGGTTTACAGAGAAATGTTCAACTCTTTCTATGCTCAATTTAAAAGTAAAATCAATAATTTTGGTTATCAATTAGGACTTAGAACCGAACTTTCTGATATTCATGTGGACTTTAACAGTCTTTCCGGAACAACTTCCAATATCAATAAAAATTATATAGGTTGGTTTCCAAGTGTATTTTTAAGTTATGATTTGGGTGAAGACAAAAACAATCAACTTTTATTAAATTATTCCAGAAGAATTAGCAGACCAAGATCTTGGTTTTTGATACCTTTTAATTCTTTTAACTTAAATGACGACCGAAATTTATTTGCAGGAAATCCAGATCTGAATCCAGAATATATTAATTCATTTGAATTGGGTTATGCTTATCAAAAAAATAAACTAACCATTAATCCTACTCTTTACTACAGAAAATCACAGGATGAAACACAAATGGTGGTTTTAAGAACGGCGCCTAACTCTCAGGTTTTGCAAACCCGTCCTTATAATGTTGGATCTGAATCTCAAATGGGATTAGATTTGAACATTGCTGCAGATATTACAAAATGGTGGAAAATAACGTCCAATATCGATTTATTCCGTTATCAATCTGTAGGCGAATTTTATGATGCTACTTTAATGGACAAACCGCAATCTTTTGAAGGAGATGGTTTTTCTGCAAGAGCACGTTTATCAAATTCATTTAAAATAGACAAAACTTTTAGCATGCAATTGCAGGGTTCTTTTAGAGGTGGTGAAGAAACAGCTTCCAGTAAACAGTTAGCCAACTATTCTTTAGATTTTGGAGCTTCAAAAACGATTTGGAATGGTGATGGAACCATTGCTTTTAATATTAGGGATATTTTCAATTCCAGAGCGAGAGAATTTTACAGTTATGGACCTTCTTTTGAACGTTATTCCTACATGCAATGGCAACCAAGACAGTTTTCTATTTCCTTAACCTACCGTTTCAAGCAAGGGGAAAAAATAGAACAACCGAAAAAGAAAAAAGACAATAACAATAATTACCAAGGTGATGACGAACAAGGACCAATGTAATTAATAAAAATTTGAAATTCAAGATTTGAAATTTTTGAAAAGAAAAAAATCAGGAAATTTTTCCTGATTTTTTTTTATTACAACTTTACAGTTTTACATTTTTGCCTCTTCAACTCTGCTTTCCAAATATTTTTGCCATTGCCAAGTTGATCTCAAAGCTTCTTCTAAAGTGGTTTCTGCTTTCCAATGAAGTTCTTTTTCAGCTTTATCAGCATTTGCATAAGCTATGGTGATATCACCTTCCCTTCTTTCACAAATTTGATACGGAACTTCAACCTGATTTGCTTTTTCAAAAGCTTGAATGATTTCTAAAACTGAAGAACCTTTTCCTGTTCCTAAATTATAAATATCAATTACGGTTTCCGAATTTTCAGAAATGAGTTTTTTTAACGCCGCAACGTGCGCTTTTGCTAAATCGACCACATAAATATAATCGCGAATTGCTGTTCCATCCGGAGTTGGATAATCATTGCCCCAAACCGAAAGTTTTTCTCGAATTCCTGCGGCAGTTTGGGTAACAAATGGAACCAAATTATTTGGAATTCCTAAAGGAAGTTCTCCCAATTTCCCTGAAGGATGTGCACCAATAGGATTAAAATATCTTAACAAAGAAATTTTCTTTTTATAGGCAGTTGCAAAATCCTTCAGAATTTCTTCGCCCATTTGTTTGGTTTTTCCGTAAGAAGATTCCGGTAATTTCAGTGGCGTATTTTCATCTATAGGCATGGTGTCAGC
>JAEZWE010000148.1 GCA_023420435.1 Bacteroidota bacterium | reverse complement strand
TTATTGGTGATTACTTCAAACCATTCATCATCAATTTTATTTAATGAAACAGCAGTTTCAGCCAAAGTAAAGCCAGGTTGGAACTGTTTGATCTGTTCCATTAAATTATCCACCAATTCTCCTGCATTTACGGTAGGATAACCCGGAATATCAAAAATTGGTTTTTTTGGATAAAGTTCTGCAAGCTGACCTCCAGGTTGCGGAAGTGCATCAATGATATGGCACTTCATTTTTAATAAACCTGCTTCAAATACAGTAAAAAGTCCGGTAGGTCCAGCTCCGATGATCAATAAGTCTGTTGTAATCATTTTCTAAAAATGTTTTGAAAAGAGTGGGGCAAAAATACTAAAAATAAAACGAAATAGTATGTGATCCATATTACAAAAAATTAAAAATATCCCTGATATAAGTCATTTGGAAGAAGTATTATCTTTGTGGCAAACTATTTGCAAAAAACAAGACATGAAAAAGATTTTACTGATATTCAGTTTATGTATAATGAATATTGTTTTTGGGCAAAAGCTTGATAATATTACTTCTGGGGAAACCCTGAATTACAGAATACATTATGGAATTTTAAATGCAGGAACTGCCACTTTAACCACTTTAAAAACCAATTATAAGGGAAAACCTCATTTATATGTAAAAGGAGTTGGAAAAACTACAGGTGCTGTACGGGCTTTTTTTAGAGTAGAGGATTTATATGAAAGTTTTATAGATTATAACACCGGATTACCCAGTTTTTATGTTAGAAATGTAAGAGAAGGTGGATATACCCAGCATTTGCAAACGGTTTTTAACCATGATAACCATACTTTAATTTTAACCGATAAGAAAACACCTGCCAATGGTTCCAAAGTTCTAAAATCTGTCGAAGGTGTTCAAGATATGCTATCAGCATTTTATTATTTACGGTCTTTAGATCAGTCTGAGCTAAAAGTAGGAACCGTAAAAAATATGAACATTTGGATTGATGATGAAATGTTTCCTTTTCAATTGCGTGTTACCGGAACTGAAAATCTTAAGACAAAATTCGGTTACATCAATTGTTTAAAAATTATTCCTTTAGTGAAAAGTGGGCGCGTTTTCAAAGAAAAAGAGGGCGTCACTTTATGGGTTAGTAATGACAAGAACCATATTCCGGTTTCTATAAAAGCCCAACTTGCGGTAGGTTCCTTAAAAGCTGATCTGGACAGTTATAAAAATGTAAAATATCCTCTGGCTTTTAAAAATTAAAAATACAGCAATAATATTTCGAAAAGACGGTCATCAACAGGCTGTCTTTTTTCTTGTTTTTTTTAAAATTTTTAGACACAAGTCTTTAGGAGTACTGATAAATATCACTATTTGTATTTATTCTAAATAAATATTTAAATTTGTACCTTAATTGAGAGATTATGAGGTTTAGTAAATTTACTTTTTTCGTAACTTTTGTTTTTTATGGAATCCTTATTCATGCACAGCAATTAAGTGGAGTAGTGTATGAAGGAGAAGAAAACAAACCACTTTCCAATGTAAAAGTACAAATTGAAAATTCTGAAGTATGGACCGTTACTTCTGAAGACGGAACCTTCAACATCCATTACAAACCGGGCGAAACGCTATTGTTTACCAGATTTGGATTAATTGATAAAAGACAGACTTATTCCACTTTACCCAATCATAAAGTAGCAGTAGTGATGCTTCCCAGTTCCATCAGAATTCAGGAAGTTTCCATTTCTGCCAAAAGAAGAAATTATTCCGAAATTGAGATAAAGGAAGAAGCTTTAAAAACCGTTCAAGCCTTTTCTTTAAATGAAGTTTTGGAAACGCTGCCCGGACAAAGAATGTCCAATCTCACCTTAAATGAATTTAAACCTATTGTTTTCCGTTCGGTTTTAACTTCTAATGTTTCCGGAGACGGTTTTGGTAATAAATCCTTTGGTACTGCCATTGTTGTGGATGGTATTCCAATTTCCAACAACGAAAATATGCAACAGTTTTTGGGGAATTTTGGTTCCGTTTTTTCTCCCAATACTTTAGGTTTTGGGGTTTCCAATGGATATAATGGTTATTTTACCAATACCAATTATGGCGCGGATTTACGGGAATTTCCTGTAGAAAATATCGAAAAAGTAGAAATTGTACAAGGAGTAGCTTCTGTAAAGTATGGTGATATGACGTCGGGTTTAATTAATATTACCCAGAAAAAAGGAACATCGCCGTATCGTTTTTACGTAGCGGTACAAAGCGGAACACAGGAATATAATATCAATAAAGGATTTAAAATCAGTGATAAACTGGGTTTTCTGAATGTCAATCTCAATTATCTGGAATCCAATTCCGATCCCAGAACCAAATTCAATGTATTTAAAAGATATAATACTTCCTTAATCTGGAGTGTGAACACAAAAGACAAAAGAATTTCCAACAGTTTTTCTTTCAATTATTCCAACAACTTTGATGATGCCAATTTTGAGGAAGAAGATACTAATGAACGTATTACCTATAATAAAAACAGAAAATTTTCCATAGGAAACAATTTAAAATGGCGTTTCAGAAATCAGTTTTTTGATAATTTAGATTTCCGGATCAATTATACCCAGGGTTATCAATATTCCCACGATTCCCGTTTGGTAAATACCGGTGGAGATGTGATCGGAACCTCGACAACAGAGGGTGTTTATACCGGCGCTTATTCTCCGGTAAGTTATCGGGAAGCGAAAGAAGTGGAAGGGAAACCGGTTTCTATTTTCTCCGGGATAGATTTATCTAAAAAGTTTACCATTAAAGAATGGATCAATAACTTTTCTGTGGGAACTTCTTTCCGATTTAGTGATAATTTAGGACGTGGAAGATTGGGAAGCCCAGAAACTTTACCTGTGGCTGTAACCAGTTCAACTGTTGGTTCCGGAGGTGTAGGTTTCAGACCTTATAACTTTGGTGATGAAGTAAGACCGGAAACCCAGTTTTCAGTGTATGCAGAAGACAATATTTTTAGAAAGTTCGCCAATGCTATTTTCAATATTTCTGCGGGAATAAGAGCGGATTATCAAAATGAAACTTTGGTTTTAGCACCAAGAATTAACTCCTATTATATTTATAAAAATCTAAAACTTCGTGCCGGTTTTGGGATCTCTTCCAAAG
>JAEZWE010000084.1 GCA_023420435.1 Bacteroidota bacterium | reverse complement strand
GAATTTTTGATGTCCATGAATCGATAGAATTAAAAAAATAGATTTAAAAACCGTGCTTTTTGTACGGTTTTTTTGTTTTTGTCTATCTTTTTTATAATAAAATTAAAAAAAATTGTAATCCATTATTTTTTAAGAAATACTATCTTTGGAATACAAAAATCAAAAATTTAAAAAATCTAAATTATGGCATTTGAGTTACCAAAATTAGGCTACGCTTACGATGCGTTGGAACCGACAATTGATGCAAAAACAATGGAAATTCACCATTCAAAACATCACCAAGCATATATCGACAATTTAAACAAAGCAATAGAAGGAACTGACCTGGAAGGAAAAACGATTGAAGAAATTTGTAAAACAGGAACCGACAAACCTGCAGTAAGAAATAATGGCGGAGGACATTTCAATCACTCACTTTTCTGGGAAATTTTAACTCCAGGTGGAAGCAAAGCACCTGTAGGAAATGTAAAAGCGGCAATTGAAGCTTTTGGAGGAATGGAGAAATTCAAGAATGATTTTGCAGAAGCAGCCAAAACTAGATTTGGTTCAGGTTGGGCTTGGTTATGTAAAAAAGAAGATGGTTCAGTAGCGGTTTGTTCAACGCCCAATCAAGATAATCCTTTAATGCCGGTTTCTGATTGTAAGGGAATCCCAGTTTTAGGCTTAGATGTTTGGGAACATGCCTATTATCTAAATTACCAAAACAGAAGACCGGATTATGTTACTGCTTTTTTTGAGGTGATTAACTGGGATAAAGTAGAAGAACTTTTCAACAAATAATACGAGAAGAAAAATAAAAAAAGGGTTCAGAAATTTTCTGAACCCTTTTTTTATTATTTAGTGTACACTTTCTGAACGACCGAAAACGCAGGAAAGTGATCACTGTAACCACCGGTAAACCGATCTCCGTCCCAAGAACGCAAAGGATAGCCTTTCCATTGTCCTTGTGAATTTTTCAAATATTCAGGGGCATAAATTTCAGTTTTATAAACTGTATAAGTTGGGGTAAGTTTTTCTGAAGAATATAAATTTTTCGAAACAATAATTTGGTCGAAAAGATTCGGTGCATCTCTGTAAGCTAAGGAAGCAACTCCAGCTTTGTAATGTTTCCACATCAAATTGTAATAAGGTGAGGAATCACTTAAATCTGATGGATTTTCTACAGCGCCTAAATGTTTTTTTAAACTTGGGCTCACCGGATCATCATTGTAATCACCCATTGAAAATATTTTTATTCCCGGATTTTCCTTAGAAATATTGTCCATTTCATTTTTAAGAACGGTAGCTGCAGCAATACGTCTTGGTAAAGAACGCGCTTCACCGCCACTTCTGGATGGCCAGTGATTCATAAAAATAGCGGTTTTTTCACCATCTAAGTAACCAATAGCTACTAAAATATCTCTGGTGTAAGATCTTTTTCCTTCATCATCAAAAATTTTAACTTCTTTTTTATAGGAATTAATTAGTGAAAAACGCCCTTTTTGGTAAATAATGGCTACGTCAATTCCTCTGGCATCAAAAGAATTATAATGAACAATTCCATAGTTGCTTTTTGCAAGCACGGGTTCTTTAATAAGATCTTCGATTACTTGTCTGTTTTCAACCTCAATAAGACCTACGATAGCAGGGTTATCATTAGTATATTGTCGACCAAGCTCAGAAATCACTTTTGCTTCATTGGCCAATTTAATTTTATATTTTGGAGTATTCCAATTTTTCACACTTTTGGTGGTGAA
Source organism: Bacteroidota bacterium (assembly GCA_023420435.1). Lineage (GTDB taxonomy): Bacteria > Bacteroidota > Bacteroidia > Flavobacteriales > Weeksellaceae > JAEXBA01. The sequence goes on along the minus strand of JAEZWE010000084.1, from coordinate 36,286 downwards.
ATCATCAGATAAAATTTGATATCTTATCACTTTTTTACCCGTAAGAAGTTCATCGCTCCAAGGTCCTTTATAATCTTCAGTAGTTTCCAAATATTTTACGGAGTCTAAAGGGATACTTCTGTGATAAGCGGGGTTATGGATATCTTTTGTACCATCAATATAATCCGCGGAAGGAATGGTGTCCCAAAGGTTTTCAACATTTAAAAAAGCGACCGTTGCGCGGCGAACTTGTGTTTTCTGTGCTGTTGTCCAGCTTATTATCATTAAAAAAGAAAGAATTACAATTTTTTTCATTGTTTTATATTCAAGATTTGAGTTTGCTAAATTAATCAAATTTCTGATTTTTTTTGTTAATACTTATTTTCATCAAAAATATGCCAAAAAAGAAAAAATGTTTTATTAATTATTTATTTTGAATGTTAATAAAATTTAATGACAAAAATTATATTTTTAAATTGTTAAAAATGTTTAAGTTATCATAAATTTGACTTAAATTTGTCGCCCCAAATATTTTCATAAAAAAGGGAAAAATTTTAAGTTATGATAAGAAAACTATCTCTCATCTCGTTATTTACTTTGTTGCCAGCATCGTTTTATTATGCTCAGACAACAGTGTATGCGTATGTTCAAGATTTACAAGGGAAACCGGTTGAAAGTGCTGAAGTAGATTTAGCACAATCGGTTAAGGATGTTACTGCGGACAAAATTGGATATTTTCAATTTGTCGATTTAATGCCAGGACATTATCAAATTACTATTGCAAAGCCAAATTTCGAATCTAAAACGGTGGAATTTGATGTTTTGGAAGGTGAAAAAAGAAAGGACTTAGGAATTATTCAGTTGGGTGTGGCCATTTCTGATGCCGGCGTTATTGTGATTGACGATTCTGCAGGAGATATTGACGAAGGAGGATCTGCAATGCAGCCTACAGTAGGTTTATTAAGTTCTGGAAGAGATGTTTTTCAAAATGTTTCTGCTTTTGAGCTTGGGGCTTATTGGTTCCGTCCAAGAGGGGTAGAAAACAGATTTGAAGATATTCTTTTTAATGGAGTTCCTATGTCTAAAAACGATGACGGAAAGGTCGATTTTAGTAACTGGGGAGGTTTGAATGATGTTACCAGATATCCTTATGAAAATGTCGATAATATTACTCCTTCAGAATACACTTTTGGAAATTTGGGAGGTGTAGTTTATTATAACACAAGAGCTTCCAGCTACAGAAAACAGACTTCTCTTGCATATTCTTTTACAAACAGAAGTTATTTCCATAGAGCAATGGCAACGTATTCTTCCGGTTTAACGAAAAATGGTTGGGCTTTCACATTTTCTGGAAGCAGAAGATGGGCCGATGATGGTGTAATTGATGGTACTTATCAAGATTCTTACGCTTATTTTGGTGCTATTGAAAAGCAATTTAGCGACAGACATGCCATAAACCTTACTGCTTTTGGAGCCCCAACTTACAGAGCAGGTAATTCTCCAAATACTCAGGAAACTTTTGATTTAATGGGTAAAAACTACAACGAATATTGGGGTTGGCAAGATGGTGAAAAAAGGAATTCAAGAATTAGAAAAGTTTTTGAACCGATTTTCATGATCACCGATTATTTGAAATTAGGAAAAACCTCTAACTGGACCAATACTTTATCTTACCAAGTTGGAAAAGACAGTAGAAGCAGATTGGATTGGTTTCATGCCGCAGATCCAAAACCAACCTATTACAGAAAAATGCCAGGTTATTTATATAATGACTTTTTGGATACCACATCTGATGGAGGAGCAACTATTACTGATGCTGAACAAGCTCAGTACGACGCTTATGTAAACCAATGGAGAACTGATCCTAATACCAGTCAAATCAATTGGATGTCACTTTACGACGCCAACTATCAAAATAAAGAAATAGGTGCTCGTTATACTGTAGTTGCAGACGTTAATAAAGATAAAACTTTAAATTTTGCTTCTCATTTCGATACCAAATTAGCAAGTAACTGGAAGTTGAACTTGAATTTCAATTTTCAAAATTTGAAATCGGATAATTTCCGTGAAATCGTAGATCTTTTAGGAGCGGATTATGCCAATGATCTTAATGCATTTAATTATGATGCACCTAATGATATCGACAATCCTAACAGAAAACTGCAAGTTGGAGACAGAACACAATATTCTTACGACTTACTAAGAAATATGTATTCAATGAATGTTTCTTCGGAAGTTGATCTTCCAAAATGGAATTTCATGGCGTCTGTTTTTTCTTCTTATTCAGAATCTCAAAGAGAAGGAAAATTCAACCATGCAATTTATAATTCTAAAGGTAAAAGTGAACTTTTTGACGCTTTTGATGCTGGGTTGAAAGGAAGAATTACCTATAAAATCAACGGTAAAAACTTTATCGTATACAACGGAGCGTTTTTCAGTCTTGCGCCAACTTTGAATGAAATTTTCATCAGCCCAAGAGTAACCAATATGATTACGCCAAGTGTTCAGAACCAGATCATCAATTCTAACGATTTAAGTTATATTTTGAGAGGTCAGATTTTGAAAATCAGATTGGGAGCTTATTATACCACCATTAATAATGCAACAGAAGTTAGCAGATATTATGCTGATATAACTTCCGGAACAGACAGTGGCGGAAATGCTTTAATTGCAGAAATTTTAAGCGGTGTAGATAAAGAATATAAAGGGATAGAATTAGGAACAGAAGTAAAAATTACACCAACTCTTACCGCAAATGCAGTAGCAAGTATTGGTGATTATAAAATTACCAATACCCCAAATGTAAGCACTTTTGATGACGATTTCGGTTATCGTAGTTCTAATGAATGGGGTAAAGCCAACATTAAAGGATATAAAATTGCAGGAACTCCTCAAAAAGCGTATTCTGCAGGTTTAAGATACAATTCTCCAAAATATTGGTGGATTGGTGCTTCTGCTAATTATCTTCAAGATCAATATTTGGACTTTTCTGCGCTTAATAAAACAGCAGCGTTATATACAGATCCAACAACAGGAGATAATTATCCTGGAGTAACCGCTGAAGATATTGAAAGATTAACCGCTCAACAAAAATTTGAAGACCAGTTTATGTTGAATGCCAATGTCGGAAAATCTTTCCTTTTCGGAAAATACAGAGCAGGAATTAGCTTTAGTGTAAACAATATCCTGAATAACAGAGATTATGTTACCGGTGGTTTTGAACAAGGTAGAAATGCCAACTTCCCTGAAGCTATTATGGATGCTAACAGAAAATACCCTTATTTCGGACCAAAACTTTGGTATGATAGAGGTAGAACTTTCTTCGCTAATGTTTATTTAAGATTTTAATTAGAAAAAATTTCAAAAAATGAAAAAATACAATTCATTTATTAATTTATTATACGCTTTTTTTGCTGCATTATTGGTAGTAGGTTGCGTTCATGATGACAAGTACGAAGAACCCAATTTGGCAAATTATGAGTGCCAGGATCTTACAGCCAATATGACCATTGCACAAGTAAAGGCTTTACATGGTTCCACCACTTATATTTTCCCATCTGTTGATCCTAATGATCCCACTTCTGAGAAAATTTTAGAAGGTTATGTTTCCTCTTCTGATGAAACAGGAAATATTTATAAAACCATTTATATTCAGGACAGTCCAACAAATCCAACACATGGTTTTACCATCAGTATTGATGCAGTTAGTACTTATACAACCTTTCCTCAAGGAAAGAAAATTTATATCAAATTAAATGATCTTGCTATTGGAACTTATGGTGGTTTAGTGCAATTAGGTATTAAAGATGGAGCTGCAACTGGAGCAGATGCGGTTTCTCGTATTCCTGAAAATATGGTTTCAAAACATATTATTAGATCATGTTCCGAAAAAGTACAAATGGTACCTAAAGTTTTGAAGATTTCAGAATTTGCGGCCAATCAAAATCTTTTGGGAGCTTTAATCCAGGTTGATAATGTTGAATTTACCAAACTTGCGCTTTGTAATACATATGCTCCGGATGGAACTTCGGTGGACAGACAAATTGGGGCAGAAGGTTACAATACTACAACAGGAAATTATACAAGAACTGCGGTGGTAAGAAACAGTGGTTTTGCTTCTTTTGCTAACCAAATTTTACCTTCTGGAAATGGAAAATTTGTGGGAATTTTCAGTAAATTCAATAGTACTTACCAAATGTATATCAACAGACTTTCAGATCTTGATATGAATACTTTCCCAAGATTGGATGGTCTTACTACAAATCCTTGTACTTTAGATCCAACTTCACTTACCGTGAAAACCGTTGCAGACGTAAAAGCCCTTTATAATCCTTCTTCGTTTACACCTGGTACTACTACAAATCTTATTCAAGGAGATTTCCTTTTGAAAGCCAAAGTAACAGCCAATGATGAAACCGGAAATCTTTACAAATATGTTTATGTGGAAGATGCTACAGGCGGTATTCGTGTGAATGTTAATAAACTTAACTTATATCTTGACAGCAGATTTAAAGTAGGAAAAGAAGTTTATATCAAACTTAAAGGTCTTTCTGTAGGAAATTCAGGCGGAGAAACTCAATTGGGACAACCTTTTAATGGAAATATCGGACAAGTTGTGGAAGGTGATGTTTACAAACATTTCTTCGATAGCAATATGCCGGCAACAGCAGTTGTTCCTACCGAAAGAACCATTACTCAACTTACGGCAGGAGATGTAGGAAGATGGATCAAAATCAAAAATGTTGAATTTATTGATGCAGATTTAGGAAAACCATACGCAGGAACTGCCGCAACCAACAGAACTTTAAAAGACTGTAACGGAAATACCATTATCCTTAGAACAAGCAATTTTGCCACATTTGCCGGAAGTGAAGTTGATGGTGGAAAAGGTGATGTTTATGCAATTTTGAGTATTTTCAACGGAACATATCAACTTTGGATTCCTAAACAAATTCATGCCGATTTCGATAATGCAAGATGTGATGGAACGATTCCTCCGGCAACTATTTTTACAGAAACTTTCTCAGGAAGTTTAACCGATAATTGGACTGCAGAAAATGTTACAGGAACACAAGTTTGGAATATTCAAAATTTTGGAAATCCTGCCCCATGTGCGGTAATGAACGGATATCAAGGAGGAAATAATGTGAATGAAGACTGGTTGGTTTCAAAACCGATTAATTTGAATGGACTTTCTTCAGCAAGTATGAGTTTTGATTCTGATGGAAGATATAACGGTAATGCTTTAGAAGTGTATGTTACAGAAAACTATACAGGTTCTGCAGCTACAACAACTTGGGTACAGTTAACACCAACGTTGGATACCAATCTTAATGCGTTCAATTCATGGACAAATTCCGGAAATTTAAGTTTGAATGCTTTTGTAAATAAATCCATCAGAATTGCGTTCAAATATACTTCTACTTCATCAGCGGCTACAACATGGGAAATTGATAATGTAAAAGTAAAAGGAAGTAATTAATATTGCTTTAATGATAAAATGAAAAGACCGTCAGTAATGACGGTCTTTCTTTATTGGTTACTAAAAAAGCAACAGAATTTCTGTTGCTTTTTTTTAAATTTTTAAATGAAATTAAAAACTCACTTCATTCACTTCTTTTCCTCTTTGGAAATTCATTGTTTTTTGTTGTCCTTTGTAGGCGATATTTACCAAATTAAATTGTTTTGGAAAAGCGCTTAAAAGAATAGTGTTTTTAATTTTTATAGAATTTATATCTGAAATCCCATTAGCTTCAAAATAAACCCAAACCGTTTCTCCTTTTACTTGGCTTCCTGTAAATGTTAGCGTTTTTGAGCTTCCGTTAATGTAAACATCAAAATTATTATTAACATATTTCTTTACTTCAGCTTCAAAAGCTGCAGTGTTGGGATTAATTTTTATGGCATCAGAAATATGATCTGTGTTCATTTTGGTGGTGAATTTAAGAGTTTTACTTCCTTCTATATAATCTACTTTAGTCATCGACGAATAAAAATCCGCTCCAACAAAGCTCATCATCACAAAAACTGTTAAAATCCCGAATATTTTTAAAAAATTTTTCATCTTGTTTATAATATATTAAATCAAATATACGAATTAGTAATCTCAAATTATATGCCAAGCTAGAAATTGACGTTGATGGAGTATTTATCATAAAACGCCTTAATATGCGCTGCAGCTTCATCTGCGGTATCTACGATACGGTAAAGATTCAAATCTTCTTCGGAGATCATTCCATTCTTTAATAACGTATTTTTAAACCAATCAATTAATCCAGACCAAAATTCTGAACCTACCAAAACAATAGGAAATCGGGCAATTTTTTGGGTTTGTATTAAAGTGATCGCTTCAGAAAGTTCATCTAAAGTTCCAAAACCACCAGGCATTACAATAAAACCTTGCGAATATTTTACAAACATTACTTTCCTTACAAAAAAGTAATTAAAATCCAGAGAAAAATTCTTGTCGATATACGGATTAAAATGTTGCTCAAAAGGCAGTTCAATATTCAAACCGATTGATTTTCCACCGGCATTTCTTGCGCCTCTGTTTCCGGCTTCCATAATTCCGGGACCACCACCGGTGATAATTCCGAAACCAATTTCTGTAATTTTTTCCGCAATTTCTACAGCCATTTTGTAATATTTATCATCTTCTTTCAGTCTTGCAGATCCAAAAATCGAAACACAAGGACCAATTTTCGCCATTTTTTCGTAACCATCCACCAGTTCCGCCATAATTTTGAAAACCATCCAGCTGTCTTTGGTAATCGTTTCGTCCCAGGTTTTTTCAGCAAAATGACTTTGAATTTTTTGGTCAATTTCAAATTCGTTTCCAGCAATTACTTTGGTGAGGCCTTTTCCACGTTTTATTTTACTCATTGTTTTTTTTATTTAAAATATTCTTCAGCTTTCTTTACAGATTCCGGTTTGCCCACATCTATTAAATGGGCTTGGTGTTTATAACCGTGAATTTTTTCGGAATGCATTAAATCTAAATACTCTTCCATAATGGAAAACTTGCCTGTTCTTTTAATTTTTTTGAATATGGAAGAATTAATACAGTGTATTCCGCTAAAAGCTAAAGCATTAAAACCTTTATTAAATTCCGCTAATCTTTGTTCTCCAGTTTCTACATTCAGCCATCCTCTTAGAATCATTTCTTCATTAAAAAGAAGTTTTCTTGAACTTTTACGGTCAGAAACAGCTAAAGTGACGATATCTTCTTTGGTTTTATGAAATTCTACAAAATCATGAATGTTCAAGTCGGTTAAAATATCGGCATTCATAATGAGGAAATCATCTTCTTTTTCTAAAAATTTTTTTGCAAAAACCAAACCACCACCCGTTTCCAAGAGTTCTTTTTTTTCATCAGAAATCTCGATTTTGCATCCGAAATTTTCATTTTTCTTCAGGAAATCTACAATTTGATCTCCAAAATGATGGATGTTGATCACAAAATCAGAAATTCCGTAAGATTTTAAATATTCAATATTTCTTTGAAGCAGCGGAATTCCATTTACCGGAGCCAAAGCTTTTGGATGATGATCGGTAAAAGGTTTTAAGCGGGTTCCTTTTCCTGCTGCAAAAATAAGAGCCTTCATTTTTTTGAAAATTTTTAATTTAGTTGGGGCTGTTCGTCATGGTTTACCGTCACTTTTGTTTGAGGATATTTTTCGCGGATAAATTCTGCTATTTTTTCGGCAGAATAAACAGAGCGATGTTGTCCGCCGGTACAACCGAAATTGATTTGTAGATTTTCGAAATTGCGGGCTAAATAATCATCGATCGTAATAGAAACCAAATTTTTTATAAGATCAAGAAATCTCGGCATTTCCGTATTGTTTTCCAAAAATTCTTGTACAGGTTGATCTTTTCCGGTTTGTGCTTTATACTCATCAATTCTTCCCGGGTTTAAAATTCCGCGACAATCGAAAGCAAACCCACCTCCGTTTCCGGAATTATCTTTTGGAATACCTCCCTTTTTGTACGAGAAACTATGAATTTCAATGTATAACATTTCGAAAATTTATTTTGTATTTAAAATTTGTTGAATTTTTATTTTGGTTTCCTCCTTTCCTAGAACGTTGATTATTTTCTGAAGCTCAGAATATTTTTGCATTTCGTCCCAATTTTTTGAAAATTCAATGAGATTTTCCATGCCTTGCTGAATGCTGGAAATAAAATGTGGTTTACGCTGAATTAACCCCCTAAAACCATACGCTCCAAGAACTTGAAGATAACGAATAAGCTGAAGAATTTCCACCGAGTTTTTTAGTTGAATTTGGTTTTCTTCAGAATGTTTTGAAAGATAATACTGCGTCATTTCATCTTTGAAAAATTTTGGAAAATTGGCTTTAGCCTGATGTAAAAATGAAATGACATCATACATTAAAGGTCCTTTCATCGCGCTCTGATAATCGATGAAAAATACCTTATCCTCTCTGTTCACAAGAATATTTCTGGATTGAAAATCCCGAATCATTAAACCTTTAGGTTCTAGATTTTCAATTTTTTCAACAATTTTTTTGAATTCCTGAAGCAATGAAGATTTGTGATACTCAATTTCCAAAATGTCGACAAACATTTTTTTAAAATAAAAAAGATCGTTTAAAATAGGTAGTTCATCATAACTTTCATATTCAAAGGTTTTGGAATAATCTATTTTACCTTCGGTTTCTTTTTGAAGGTTATAAAGCTGATCTAATGTTTGTTTTACCAGATTTTCAGTTCGGCTGTTTAATCCTTCTTCAGCGATAATTTCTGAAAAAGTTTTTTCACCCAAATGTTCCTGAATATAGGTTTTACGATCTTCAGAAATTTTAAAAATTTTTGGAGTATTAAGATTTAAGGAAGAAAAAACTTCAGAGAAATAAAAAAATGCTTCATTTTCCCGAATGTTTTCATTTTGGGTGATTACAAATTTTCCTTTGGAGGTTTCTGCTATATAATTAATTCTTGCAGATCCACTTTGAGGTAAAGCAGTAAAAGATTCTGCTTTTTCCTGTATATAATTTTCAAAAAAAAATTGTGCTTTTTCCAATGGTAAGAGTGTTTTACAAATATAGCAATTTAAGTGTTAATTACTATATTTGCGCTATGTTCAACGACTTTAAACCTATTCTGAAAATACTTTTGAGGTTTGTCATCATTTATCTTGTGATGGTTTTTCTGTATCAGGTTTATTTGGATAGAACTGGAAGAATTTCTCTGGATCCTTTTTCGGTTTTTGTTGGGGAACAAGTAACTGCAGTTCAAAATTTTTTTGGAATTTCTTCTAAAATTGAAATTTTGGAAAATCAACAAGCTGCAAGGTTCATCGTTATTGACAAATATGTTTCCAGAATGGTGGAAGGTTGCAACGCAATTTCGGTGATGATTCTTTTTCTGGCTTTTATTTTTGCTTTTTATAAAGGTTTAAAAACTTTTGTATTTGCTATTGCTGGACTGGTTTTACTTCACATAATGAATGTTTTACGCATTGCTGGATTAAATTGGGTGCTTTACTTTTATCCACCGGAAGGAAAAATGTTTCACGATTATATTTTCCCGGCAATAATTTATGGAAGCGTCGTCGTTTTGTGGTTGGTTTGGATTAATTATTTTGCTTTAAAGAAAAGTAAAAATGCTTAGATGGTTTTTGTTTCTTTTCGGAATCTGCGGATTAATTGGTGTAAGAGTCGTTGAAGAGCAAGCTTTTTATGATCCTTTTATTGATTTTTTTCATCAGGCAAGTAAAGGAGCTGTTTTTCCGGATTTTGAATGGGGAAAATTGATTTTAAGCCATTTTTTTAGATTTTTTCTGAATCTTTTTTTCTCAGCAGTTATTGTTCAAGCGCTATTTTTAAATAAGAAATGGACAGTACAAGCTGTCGTTTTAATTGGAATTGTATTCCTAATTACTTTTCCCATTTATTTTTATTGCGTTTCTACCCAATTTGAAATTGGTTATCTTTTTTCATTTTATATCAGAAGATTTGTCATTCAACCTTTGATTTTATTGCTGATTATTCCACTGTTTTACTATAGAAGAGCTATGGCAAAGCAATATGAAAAGATTTAATTATCTTTTGTTGATACATTATGTTTGTCAATTTGGGCAATGTTTTTCACGTTCCAGTTGATTTTTTTTACAAATAAGTTTTGTCGCACTTTACAATCTGAAATTTGACAAATTTCGCAAGAAAAAGGTTTACAATCGTCCATATGAAAGTTGAACTCCACTTTTCTGTCTGTATTTTTTGCAATAAGTTTTATCATTTCTTCCATTTGCTCATGGGCTTCTCGAAGTTCAAAATACCAAGGCAAAGTGAGATGTGCATCGATGTGAAGTCGGCTTCCATGCTGCTGAATTCTTGTATTGTGAAGATCAATCCATTCCGGTTTTCGGTTTTCATTTAGAAATTTTGCAAGTCGGGAAAGCATTTCTAAATCGGCTTCGTCCATAATTCCGCTTAAAGAACTGCGTATTATTTTGTAACCGACAAACATAATATAACCGCCAAAACCTAAGGCTACAAAGGAATCGATCCAATAAATTTTAGTGAAATAAACCAAAATCAAACTCAAAACAACGCCTGCTGTGGTAATGGTATCACTTTGTAAATGTTTTCCTGAAGAAATTAGAACCGCAGAGTTTTCTTTTTTTCCTTTTTTTACGGATATGAAACCAAGATAAAAATTAATAATAGCAGTTATAGCCACAATCAAAATACCGTAATCAAGTTCTTTTAACTGATTTCCGTGAAGAAGCGAATCTGAAGCTTCAATAATGATCATAATTCCTGCAAAAATGATCAATGCTCCTTCAACACCGGAAGTTATAAATTCGGCTTTTCCATGTCCATAAGGATGATCCAAATCCTTTGGTTTTGCAGCCAAATAAAGAGAATAAAGTCCTAAAAAAGCGGCAATAATATTGACAATGCTTTCCATGGCATCAGAAAAAACCGCATCAGAATTGGTGATGTTCCAAGCCAAAATTTTTGCAATGAAAAGGATGATTCCAACAATGGCAACATTTCTTTGGAATTTGAATTTGTTTCTTTCGGTGTTTTTTTGAACTTCCATGAATGAAATTTTCAAAGTTTGATGGTTCTAATAAAAATCCCGCATGAAGCGGGATTTTTTTTATACTAATTTGTTTTCAACCAGATATTCTGCGATTTGAACCGCATTGGTTGCGGCTCCTTTTCGGAGATTGTCTGCCACAATCCAAAGGTTTAAAGTTTTCGGTTGTGAAGGATCTCTTCGGATTCTTCCCACAAAAACCTCGTCTTTTCCTTCAGAATATAAAGGCATAGGATAAATTTTATTGGCAACATCGTCCAAAACTTTTACTCCAGATGTTTCTGAAAGAATTTTTTTAATTTCTTCAATCTCGAAATCGTTTTCAAATTCGATATTCACCGATTCGGAATGTCCACCTTGAACCGGAACTCTAACAGCAGTTGCTGTTAAATTCAAGGAATCATCACCCATAATTTTTTTCGGTTCTCGCATCAGTTTCAGTTCCTCTTTGGTGTAATCTCCTTCGTCAAAAACGTCGCACTGTGGCAAAGCATTTTTAAAAATTTCGTAAGGATAAACTTTTGCAACAGAATCATCGCCGGAAATTTCGCCATTCAATTGATCTACAGCGGCTTTTCCGGTTCCTGTTACCGATTGATAAGTAGAAATCACCACTCTTTTGACATCATATTTTTTGTTTAGAGGATGCAGAATCATCACCAATTGTATCGTGGAACAATTGGGATTTGCGATAATTTTATCATCTATTGTTAAAACATTGGCATTGATTTCCGGAACTACTAATTTTTTTGTAGGATCCATTCTCCAAGCGGAAGAATTGTCAATAACGGTTGTTCCAACTGCTGCGAATTTTGGCGCCCAATCTAAAGATGTTCCACCTCCTGCAGAAAAAATGGCAATTTCGGGTTTCATTTCTACTGCAGATTGCATCGAAACAATTTCAAAATCATTTCCTTTGTAAGAGATCTTATTTCCTACGGATCTTTCTGATGCTACAGGAATTAGTTCTGAAATTGGAAAATTTCTTTCTTCCAAAACTTTTAACATCACTTGTCCCACCATTCCGGTTGCACCAACAACTGCTACTTTCATTTAAAAGAAAAATTAAAAAAATTATGCAAAAAGTCTGTTCCACTGGAAAGCCCAAAGCATTAATGCAAGTGCAATAACTCCCATTATTACCCAAGTCATTTGCAATTTATCGTTGGTTTTGAATTTTTTATTCAAAATCGTCATTAAAACTGCTGCAATAATCATGGCAGTTGGATGTTCAACATAAGTGTTTCTTGAAACTGAATCACTCATCAAAGTTCCTGCTTCTTTGGCAGCTTTAAAGCCTGGAGAAAAGAAAAATAACATAATTAAACCAATCAAAGCTTGGGTATGAAAGAGAATCATTGTAAAAAGTGTTGATTTTCTCAAAAATTTTGAAATTTTTCCTGAATAACCAAACATTGTAGCCAATAATGCAATAATGAATAATGCGGAAGCTAATAAAATTAAGTAAGCAAATCCACGGTGTGCGTTAAGCATTAAACTGTAATCCATATTTTATTTTTTTTTGTTGCACAAAGATAAAAAAATCCCGACGAAAGCCGGGATTCTGTTATTTCTAAATTTTTAATTTTTTAGAATTTGTAAGAGATTGATGCAGACCAAGTTCTTCCAAAACCAAAGTAAACCGTGTTACTTGTGTCAATTCCTTTGTAGAAATTTAATGGATTATTGATGTAGGTATCATACAATGCCTGAGCTTGTGCATCAGTATTACTCGATGTTTTGAAATCTGAAACATCTTTAACGTGATTTGAAGTTCTTGCATCAGAAATATAAGTAGTATCAAACAAGTTATATACATTTCCTGTAAGAACAACTTTGTGTCCGTTGTTAAGGTTAATTCCGTATGACAAACCAGCATCAAATAAATTGTAGCTAGGATATTCTAAAGCACCTTTTCTACCATTATTCTTAATAGATCCATCTGCATTTGTCATTGCGATATCACTGAAATTAATTAAACCATAATAGTTGTCGTAATAGTTCCAGTTTCCGAAAATACTTAAATCCTTAACAGGTTTTAAAGTAAATCCTAAACCAGCTGTTGTTTGTGCAGCATCAGAAACTTTTACATCATCTAAAGCGAATTCAACACTAGAATTTCCGTTCAACATAATTGGCGTTCCGTTTTCGTCATAAAGGTTACCTTGTGCATTTCCTTTATATTTCCAATCACCAAGTGAAAACATTCCGTTGAATGACAAATAATCTGTAGCCTTCAAAGTTCCTTCAAATTCAACTCCCATGTGGATTTCGTGAATTCCTGTTAAGTTAGCGTAAGGTCTGTTATAATTTTGTCCTGGTGTTGCAGGATTCGGAACGGTAAGTCCAGTAAATCTGTTATATCTGTCTTTCCAAGATGTGTAATACAAGTTAACATTCGCAATGAAAATTCCACTTCTGAAACCATAACCTAATTCTGCAGAAGCAATTTTTTCGTTCGTTAATAATGGATTTACAACTTGTTGACTTCCTGTAGCTCTACCATCTGTTAAAGGAGAGTTGTATACAGAGTTGAACAAAGGTTGTTTTTCATAGTAACCAACATTAGCAAAAACATTGTGTTTTTCGTCGATGTTATAGTTAGCTCCGGCTTTTGCATTATATCCGAAAAGGAATTTTGTGCTCGTTTCTTTGTTTACAATTTTTCCTTGTTGAATTGTTCCATCAACCAACCAGTTGTCAATTCTTTTATATCCTTGTTCTGAAATGGAACCTTGGATAAATGCAGATAATTTATCTTTAGAATATTCCAATTGTCCGAATAAACCACCCCAAAGAACTTCACCGTCATAATTTCTGTAAGCTACCTGAGATTCATCTTTCAAAGCTTTAGCGAAAGGATTTGCAGAAGGTCTAGGCGCTTGAACTAAAGTTACGTCATATCCTGCAGGAATGTTTTTGTTATCCATTTCGATATACTTTGTATTTCCCCAAAGATCGGTGATAACACCTGGGTGAAATCCATAATAATATCTCATGTCAACACCGGCAGAGTAATTCCAATTTTCATTAATTTTATGTTGGAAGTTGGATAAAATTCCGTACCAGTCGTGTGAATTGATACTTGCTCTTCTAGCCAAACCATTAGTTCTTGTTACAACTCCTGGATTTGCATTTACTTTGTTGATTCCTGTGTTGTTAGCAACATTTGGATTCCAAATAACATTTTGTCCTTGGTTCCAAGCTACAATATCATCAAATCTTAAAAGTCCGTCTGTAGTTTTTGGTAAAGAATTGATGTTAGTTCCGTTTACTGAACCAATAACACCAGTTCCTCCACCTCTTCCCCAAGAAGCATAACCAACCGTAGATAATTTAGATTTTTCAGAAATTTTCCAATCCCAGTTGAAAGACATTACTGGTTTGTGATAGAAGTTAATTGATTGAGACATTACTTCACCATTAAGATAACCCCAGTTTGAGTTATATCTTCTGTTTGGTGTATCTACACCGTTTCCGTATTTAATGAAATTGGCAATTGAACTTTGGAAGTTTTGCATGTGCCATTGTGGAGCTCCCGTAAAAGTAAACTGAAAATCATGTTTTTCTTTTTGATATCCCACAGCAAGGTAATAGTTATAAACTTCAAATTCAGAAGCATCAATATAAGTACTTCCAACTGTTCTTGACATTAAAAATGAAGTAGCCCAACCTTTTGCAGATTTTCCTGTGTTGTAAGAAAACAAAGTTTTCAAATAACCATCGTTACCAACACTTACAGTTGCATTTCCTTCTCTTTTTTTGTCTGCAGCTCTGGTGATAATATTTACTGTTCCACCAACAGAGGCAATCGCTAATTTTGAAGAACCTAAACCTCTTTGGATCTGCATCGCAGAAGTTACATCAGAAAGTCCAGACCAGTTACTCCAATAAACAGCACCATCTTCCATTCCGTTTACAGGAACACCATTGATCATTACTGCAGAATTGTTGGTATCAAAGCCACGAACATTCATACGTCCGTCTCCAAAACCACCACCACCTTTAGTAGTATAGATTGAAGGTGTACTTTTCAAAATTTCGGGAAATTCTTGGTTTCCTAATTTTTCAACAATCTGTGCTTCTTTAATGGTAGAAACAGCAACCGGCGTTTTTCTGTCTTTAGCAATATCTGCTACACCAGTTAAAACAACCGCTTCAATGTCTTTTTCTCTTTGAATTGAATCATTCGTTTGAGCAAAATAAATACTCGCCGTCGAAAGTGTAATTACAGTGGAGAAAAGTGACTTCCTAAGTAAATTACTTGTCATAAATTTTTACTATTTTTTAAATTCGCCGCAAATTTCGGTTAAAAAAATGTAAAAATCATTAACAAAGTGTTAAATTTTAAATATTTGTTTAAATTTTATTTTTTGTGTTGATTATTAGGGTTTTATATTGCGAGATGCGGAATTAATATCAAATACTCTGATGTAAATTTGACAAAATAGTATATATTTTTTTGAATTATCAATAATGTTATTTTGCCGCTTTTAAGCTAATATCTATATTTTCTGCTGAATGAGTTAATGCACCTGCAGAAATGTAAGTTACTCCTGTTGAGGCCACTTCTTTCAGCACATCTCTTGTAATTCCCCCTGAAGCTTCGCTTTCAATTCTTCCGTCGATTAATTGTACTGCTTTTTTCATGGTTGGAACATCCATGTTATCGAGCATAATTCGGTCTGCTTTAGCTTTTATGGCTTCATGAACTTCTTCTAAATTTCGGGTTTCCACCTCGATTTTTAGTTTCAGTTTATTTTTTTTGAGGTAATCTTTTGCCATTTTTACCGCATTGGTAATACTTCCGTTATAATCAATATGGTTGTCTTTCAGCATTATCATATCATACAAACCGTAACGATGATTCGTTCCACCACCAATAGCAACTGCCCATTTTTCACAAATTCTAAAATTAGGGGTTGTTTTTCGGGTATCTAAAAGTTTGGTTTTGGTTCCAACCAATCTTGAATCCCAATCGTGCGTTAAAGTAGCTATTCCGCTCATTCTTTGCATACAATTCAAAACCAGCCTTTCAGTTTGAAGAATGGATTGCGCTTTTCCGCTGACAATGAATGCGATATCGCCCACTTTTGCAGTTTCACCATCTTTGATAAAAACTTCAACAGACATATTTTTATCAAAAGTTTTAAAAATAAATTCCGCTAATTCAACTCCCGCAACAATACAATCCTGTTTGATGATGCATTTGGCTTTCTGCTCTAAATCTTTAGGAATGGTAGAAAGTGTGGAATGATCTCCATCACGGATATCTTCTTCAAGTGCGGTTTTTATAAATTCTTTTAGGGCTTTATCGGTAATGTATGGTGGTCTTTTCATTTTTGATTTTTTAAAATTTTTAATCTTGAATAGTCAACGGTTTTTGTGCCAAATCCTTATTATAAAAACTTCCTTTATTTTCCTTCATTTGAAGAGAATGTTTGATAATTAAGTAAGAAATATTCACCAAATTTCTTAATTCTGAAAGTTGTGGAGAAAGAATAGAGTAGTTATACAATTCTGTTACGGCTTCAAAAATTTCCTGCTGTTTCTTTTTGGCAAGCTCTAAACGCGAATTGCTTCTTACAATGGCCACTAAATCACTCATCATTTCTTGTAATTGTCTTCTGAGATAGGAAACCATCACCATTTCATCCATCATTTTCATGCCTTCTTCGTTCCATTCAGGAACGGTTTTTAAATCTTCAAAATTAAAATCATTAATTTTCAAAAGTTCCACGGTTTTCATCGCTGCATTGTGCCCAAAAACCAAACCTTCCAATAAGGAATTTGAAGCCAATCTGTTTGCGCCATGAAGTCCGGAATTGGTACATTCTCCCACAGCAAAAAGATTTTTGATGGAGCTTTGTCCTTCTTTATCGGTTTCAATTCCCCCCATTAAATAATGACAAGCAGGAACGACAGGAATCAGTTGTTTAAAAGGATCAATACCTTCATCCAAGCATTTTTGATAAATATTTGGAAAATGTTCTTTAAATTTTTGCTGATCCATAGCTCTGCAATCCAATCCCACATAATCGTCTCCGCTGATTTTCAGTTCGTTATCAATGGCTCTTGCGACAATATCACGGGAAGCTAACTCTTCGCGCTCATCATATTTATGCATAAATTTTTCACCGTTTTTCAAACGAAGTTTTGCGCCGTCTCCACGAACAGCTTCGGAAATTAAAAACAGCATTCCATCTCTTTTTGAAAATAAAGCGGTTGGATGAAATTGGTAATACTGCATGTTGGAAACTTTTCCTCGTGCACGATGCACAAAAGCAATTCCATCTCCGGTTGCAATAATAGGATTGGTCGTATTTTTATAAACATGTCCAGCTCCACCAGTTGCGACAAGAGTAATTTTTGCCGTAATTTTTTTAATTTTTTTTGTTTTTTCATCCAAAATATAGGCTCCGTAACAATGGATATCATCAAAATTCCATTCTTTTCCCGGAACATGATGTTGGGTAATTAAATCAATAACATAATGATGATCCAGCATTTCGATATTGGACGATTTTTTCACCGTTGCCAAAAGTGCTCTTTCGATTTCAGCGCCGGTAATATCTTTATGATGAACAATTCGGTTTTCGGTGTGTCCACCTTCTCTTCCGAGTTTAAAATCTCCGTCTTTTTCTTTATCGAATCTTGTTCCCCAATCTATCAATTCCTGAAATCTTGCCGGTCCTTCTTTAATGACCATTTCAACAATATCCAACTTGTTTTCGCCATCACCAGCACGCATGGTATCATCGATATGTTTTTGAAAATTATCGTTATCAAAATCGGTAACCACGGCTAAACCACCTTGCGCATATTTGGTGTTGCTTTCATCTTCATTGGATTTTGTAACGATGATGATTTTTGCATCAGGCATTTTTTCGGAAATTTTGATGGCATAGGAAAGCCCTGAAATTCCGGAACCAATAACCAAAACATCTGCTTTTATCATTTTATCTATTGATTTTTTGGGTTAACTTTTTATAAAAATTTAAAAAGTAAATCGTCTGGTTTTCGTACTTTTTTAAGACTTTGAAAGGGATCTTCCTGAGAACGATATCCTAAAGCTAAAGTTACAGATGCTTTTTCGGTTTCGGGATTTATTTCTAAAATTTCTGAAAGAATTTCAGGTTTAAAACCTTCCATTGGACAACTATCAACTTGTTCCAGTGCAGCAGCAAACATCAAGGTTCCCAATAAAAGGTAGCCTTGTCTTTCGTTCCAGTTCAGCATTTCATTTTCATCATGAAGATCCATGTAATAATCAACACTTTTTCTGAACGGTTGCAGATTTTCAACAGGAATTTCTCTGGTATCCGCAATATGCCCAAAGTATTTATTAATATATTCGTCTTCTATTTTTTTTCTGGTTACAATCACCAAAAGATGAGAACAGGTCGAAATTTGAGATGGATTATAAAATGCAGGTTGTAGTTTCTGCAAAACTTCGGGATTTTGGATCACCAAAACCTTATAAGGCTGTAAGCCTAAAGAACTGGCAGAAAGTTTCCCCGCTTCCAAAATGTTTTTCAAGATATTTTGATTGATTTTTTTGTCTTGATCGAATTTTTTTACAGAATATCTTTTTTTAAGTGCTTCAACATAATTCATATATCAAAGATAAAAAAAAGGCAGGAAGTGGGAAGTTGGAATTGGGAAGTTTTTAGAATAACCCTATTTCTTGAGAATTTTCAAAAAAATCATCAATTTTTAAATTTTCGGATTGTGATGCTTTTACGGCAAGTTGGTCGCAAATTTCATTTTCCGGATGTCCGGCATGTCCTTTAATCCAGTGAAAAGTTGGATGATACAGTTGGTAAAGTGGGTAAAAGCGTTTCCATAAATCAGGATTTTTAACTTTGGTAAACCCTTTTTTCACCCAGCCAAAAATCCATTTTTGGTTGATGGCATCAGAAACGTATTTTGAATCGGTGTAAACATGAATATCGTTTTCAGCAGATTTCAGCTTTTCTAATGCCACAATTACCGCAAGAAGTTCCATACGGTTGTTGGTGGTTTTTCTAAAACCTTGGGAAAATGTTTTTTGATAATTTTTTTCAGGAACACGCATCAAAATGCCATAACCGCCTTTTCCGGGATTTCCGCTACAGGCACCGTCTGTAAAAATTTCAATTTTTAAGCCCAAAATTTTAAAATTTAGTAATCGAAATCATCATCATCATCCAAATCATTCATCGAAGATCCGGAAAGACCAGAAAAAGTTGAATTATCGGGTTTTTCGAAAGCTACTCCAGGATCAATAGTAGTTTTTATTTTTTCAAAACCGCTGGGTTCATCTTGTTGTCCAAATCCTGAAGGTTGGTAACCATAAGCTCCACCAAATAAATCGAGGTCTGTAAACTTGGCAATATTTTTATGAAAAGAAAGTCTTACGTCTGCAGTGGCACCATTTCGGTGTTTTGCAATAATAAGCTCAGCTTGGTTTTCTGTGCTGGTTTGTGCATCTTCAGGATCGTTGTCCCATAGTGCAATTTTATAATATTCGGGACGGAAAATAAAAGAAACAATATCGGCATCCTGTTCAATAGCACCAGATTCTCTTAAATCAGAAAGTTGGGGTCTTTTTCCTGGTCTGTTTTCAACACTTCTGGAAAGCTGAGACAAGGCAATAACTGGTACATTGAGTTCTTTTGCAATGGCTTTCAAAGATCGGGAAATGGTAGCAATTTCCTGTTCGCGATTTCCGCCACCTTTTCCAGCGCTGTTTGCGGTCATTAACTGAAGATAATCCACCATAATTACTTTTACACCGTGTTGCATCACCAATCTTCTGCATTTGGCCCGAAAATCGAAAACGGAAAGTGAAGGTGTTTCATCAATATAAAGAGGAGCGTTTTCCAGTTCGGAAACATTATGGAAAAGCCGGTTCCATTCGGTATCTTCTAAAGTTCCTTTTCTTAATTTTTCAGAAGAAATTAGGGTTTCGGAAGCAATCATTCTGGTGATTAATTGCACAGAAGCCATTTCGAGTGAGAATAATGCTAAAGGAATTTTATGTTCCACCGCAATATTTCTTGCCATCGAAAGAAGAAAAGCAGTTTTACCCATTGCAGGACGTGCCGCAATAATGATTAAATCTGAATTTTGCCAACCTCCGGTTTCTTTATCTAATGCTTTAAAACCAGAAGGAATACCGGATAAGCCTTCTTTATCTTTTAAAGATTTTATCGTATCGATAGCTTGTTTCACTAAAGAATTTGCGGTATCGAAACCTTTTTTGATGGTACCGTTGGTAATTTCAAAAAAACTTTGTTCAGCTTTGTCCAAAAGTTCGAAAACATCGGTTGATTCTTTGTATGAACTGTCGATAACGTTTGCTGAAACATTTATTAAACTTCTTAAAATAAATTTTTCAAGAATGACACGAACATGATACTCGATATGGGCACTGGAAGAAACGCCCATCGTGAGATCAATAATATAATGATCTCCACCGGCAAGAGAAAGTTTTGACTCTCTTTTTAGTTCATTTATTACGGTCATCATATCTACAGGATGGTTTTCCTGATACAATTTTAAGATGGCTGTAAAAATAGTTTGATGACGAGGATCATAAAAAACATCTGGAGTCAGTAAATCAATAGAATAATCCAGTCCTTTCTTATCAATTAAAAAAGTACCAATCACTAATTTTTCAAAATCCACCGCATTTGGCGGCATCTTTCCATCAGAAATGGAGAGTTCCTTAGCGAAATTTCCCTGAATTAAAGATGAAAGTGTTTCCTTTTGTGGCATGGGACAAATATAGGTTTTTTGGATTTTTTCTTCTAATATTTTAACTAACAATAATTAAGCAAAACTTTATAAAATTCTGAAAATTAGATGGATATTGTGTTAATAAAAAATCACTCCATTCTCAGGAGTGATTTTTTATTATTAAATATTTTAAAATTATTATTCTCTGTTTTTCACCAAAACCCAACCGGTGTATTTTACAGGTACGTTGGTGTTTGGTTCTACCCAGGTAATACTGTACCAATAAGTTCCTGTTGTCACTTTTTTGCCGCTAGATCTTCCATCCCATTTGTAACCGTTTGATTTATCAGCTTGGAACATTTTATTTCCATATCGGTCATATACGTTAAGAATAAGATCTTTTTTATAGCTTAAAGCAGTATAATCTACATAATCATTAACGCCGTCACTGTTAGGTGTAATTGCATTTACCAAATTTGGAACGGTAATTTCTACCATAATTGGATCACAATCATAACTGTCTTTTACATAAACAAAGTTTTGTCCACGAGGTAATTCATTAAAAATATTAGAATCTTGCCAGGTTGTTCCATCCAATGAATATTGATAAGGCTGTGTTCCACCACTTACCGCAACAGTAGCACTGTTATTAGTAATTTCAATATTGGTAATAACTGGAGAAGGCGACTTTATTACTTTCACTTTTTGTAAAGTTGGACAACCTTCAGTGGTTAAAATTACCCAATATTCCCCAACAGAAACGTTTGTAATAGATTGGGTTGTTGCTCCTGTACTCCATAAATAAGATTCAAAACCAGAACCTGCATCTAAAGTAGTGGTATCTTCAATACAGATTATTTTATCTTTCAAAACAGTAGAATAAACAGGTGGAATTACCTCCAAATTAATTTTAGCAGTTCCCCAACATAAATTGGAGTCCGTAACTCTAACATAAATTGATGTTGAAGTTGAAACATACCCATTAGGATTCTGAATTTGATTGTTTTGGTTAATGGCATCCTGAAGAGACGGGTAATAAGTATTTGTAGTTCCAAACTGTGTAGAAACTACCGCACTACCCAAATCAAATTCCGCAGTATTTGGATTTCCTTCAATAAAACAGGAGGAAATGGTTGCATTTTGGGTAACAACAACCGGATAGAATGCTAAATTAATGGCTGCGTAATTTTTACAACCTTGCGCCCCTGTAACCTCAACATAAACCTGTCCTTCCGCACTTGAGTAAATGGTAGGGTTTGTAATTTCGTTGGTGTTGTTCAATAAATCATTCACTGTCGGGAAATATTTCTTTGGCGCAGCTGGATCTGTTGGATAAACATTCGCTAGAGTTAAATTAAAACTACCAATACCAAAATTATTATTATTACATGCGTTAATTGTAACATCGTTAACAGGTAATAAAGGAAGTAAACTTAAAGTGATAGTGGCAATATTGGTACAACCTTGGGTGGTAGTAACTTTTGCAAAAATTTGTTTTGGTGTAGTTACATAGTTGGTAAGGTTTGTAGTTATTTCATTAGTTCCAGCATTAGCATCTGCTACTGTTGGATAATATTGAACTACCGCTGTTGGATCATTATAAACATTGGGTGTTGCTGTTGTAATATCGAAAACGCCAATTCCGGTATTATTGTTATTACAGCCCATTACAGTTTGATCATTTACGACAATAGCTCCGGACTGAAAAGTTATTTCCCCGTATTCCTTACAAACGTTTGCAGGATTGTTAGGATTTGTAGGATCGGTATATGAAATGGCATAATAGTAAATATTGGTAGTATTTACATTTATTGGGGTAGTAATAGGGCTTGTTCCAGTTAAAGCATTATTACTATTCATGTAATAACTGATACTGAAATTAGCATTTCCATTTAAAATTCCTGAGGACAAAGTAGAAAAATCAAACATTTGAGGATCAGTACAAATCAAAATTTGACCACTTTGATTAACGCCCGGTGCTATAAAAGGATTGGGCTGAATGGTTGTATTAAAAGGAGAAGTTAATGCTGCAGTTCCACCCCAAGATAAATTAAAACCGTTCAATCCATTTTGTGGAACATAGTTATCAATCAAAAGGTAATATACTTGTCCTGCCGTAACATTCAAAGCGGTATCCCAAGCTCCTGCACTGGCTCCTGCAGGTGGCGTTCCAATCCCTGTTGGTCCATCAGCACCAGAAAAGTTACAACGGATTGCATTTCCAAAATCATGGGTTGCACAGTTGATGTTGGGTCCATACAATGCAAAATCGTAGTCGTCTGAATTAACATCAGGAGCAATGGTAAATTCTAAGGTACCACTGGTAGCTATTGAAAACGTGTACCAAACTGAATAATGTTCTAATGCTAAGCAACTTGCACTGGTTTGTTCTGCAATATTTCCTGCATTTTGAGGATTATAAGAAATATTGGAGTTACCACAAACAGGTAAGGCAGAAATACAATCGGATTGTGAAAAACCAAAATTGGCAATGAATATCGAAAGTATAAATAGAAATTTTTTCATACTGTTTAAATTATTTTGGTTAATAGTTATTTTAAAATTGAAACATAATATTCCGCATCATTCAATCCCCAATTTGGATCAATTTTAGATTTTGGAGAAGTTGATTTTAATTTTGAAAGGGCTCCCTGGAAAAGAGATTTTACACTTTTTCCGTTATTGAAATATTCTAATTGGGCACGAATCAAATCAAATCTCGGATTTTTTTGATCAATATTTTGAGCTAAATATAAAAGTTCACTCGCTTTTTTACCTTCTGTTGAAAATCTTTCTGTGGGATTTACCGACAATCTTAAAACATGAAGATAAGCCCTTAAAGCTCTGATTTCAGAATTTGAAGATTCTAATTTTGAAAGTGAATTTAACGAGATTAAAGCATTATCCGTTAAAACATCAATTTCCGAGAGTTTTTTATCTCTTCTAAGCGTTTCCGCTTCTTTCAAATTAGCTAAAGCAGCATAATAAGCATAATGCCAATCCGAATTTTCAGAAATTTGGGATTGGAATTTTTCTTTTACCAGTTTGAAATCTTCCCGGTTTTTTGCATTATTAAACTCGGTAATTAACGGGGTTAAACTCTTCTCTAATGCACTTTGTGCAAAAGTATAAAAGCCTAAGAACAGAACGCAGAGCGTAAAAAAAAGTTTTTTCATAATAAGATAAATAGTAAACAAATGTAACGATTAATAAAAAACTCAACTAAAAATTTTAAGGTTATTTGCTTTTAAGATGCAAACCTAACAGAAAAGTTGCACTTTTTTTAATAATGCATGTTTCGCAAGCGCGGAAATTTCTTGGCTACCGTTAAAGCAATCAGTAAAGTCATAGAACCTCCAAAAACGACAGATCTTACAACGCCTAATAATTTTGCCGCAACGCCGCTTTCAAATTGGCCCAATTCATTACTGGACATAATGAAAATAGAATTTACGCTCAAAACTCTTCCACGAATATTTTCTGGAGTTTTCAATTGAACAATAGTTCCTCTTATAACTACTGAAATTCCGTCTAAAATTCCACTGAGAACTAAGAAAATAAAAGAAAGCCAATACAGTTTGGAAAGTCCAAAACCAATGATGCAAATTCCAAAACCAGCTACTGCAACCAACAGAATTTTTCCTTGATTTTTCCGTAAAGGTACGAATGAAAGCACAATAATAATCAGCATCGATCCAATATCAGAAGCGGCATTTAGTAAACCAAAACCTTGCGAACCCACTTTTAAAATATCACTTGCAAAAACAGGAATCATCGCTACAGCACCACCAAAAAGTACTGCAAACATATCCAAAAGCAGTGCGCCAAGAATTTCTCTGGTTTTAAAAATATAATCAATACCTTCTTTCATGCTTTGCATTACTTTCAGTTCCAAACCTTTATTTTCAGAGTGATGTTTTTTAATGAACCAGAAAAAAATGGATGAAAACATCATTAACCCAACAACAATTAACAAGGTTCCGAAAATATCAAACCAATGAATGAAAAATCCACCTAAAGCATGACCTGCAACCGAAGCAGTGAGAAAAGTAGCCTGATTTATCGTAATAGCATTGGCAAGCCTTTCTCTTCCTACAATTTTTGGAATCATCGATGGAATGATAGGCCCAATAAAAGCCCGGCAAATTCCGGTAAAAATAATAGTTCCGTAGATAAAGTAAGTGGTGGTTTTTGATGAAAAAAGATGTTCAATTTGCCCTTCATACGCAATAAAGCATAAAAAACCAATCAAAACCACATAAGCGTAAATGCAAATTAAAAGCAATTTTTTTTTCTCAGAATTATCAATAACGTGTCCTGCATACTGCGCAGAACTTAGCGCAGGTACCACTTCAGAAAGTCCTATTAAACCAATAGCAAAAGGATCTTTGGTTAATTCATAAATCCACCAACCTAATAAAGTCGCCAACATTCTAAAAGAAAGCACCAGAAAAAAACGTCCGGTCATCAAATTTCGAAATTCTGAAATTTTCAGAGTTTTAATAGGTTCTAAGGAAATCATGTGGCAAATTTATAGAAAATAAGATTTTTAAAATATCTTTGAAAAATGAACTGGATCATACTAATTATTGCGGGCTTTTTTGAAACCGGATTTGCATTTTGTTTGGGTAAAGCGCAACAAACCACCGGAAAAGAAAACCTTCTCTGGTGGTTTGGTTTTGGCATTTGCCTTTTTATTTCAATGTTTTTGATGTACAAATCAATTTCTGGAAACCAGGCGATTCCTATAGGAACTGCTTACGCAGTTTGGACAGGAATTGGCGCTGTTGGAAGCGTATTGATGGGGATTTTCTTTTTTAATGAACCCGCCACTTTTTGGCGAATTTTCTTCGCCACAACTTTAGTAGCTTCAATTGTCGGATTAAAATTTGTAAGCCATTAATTGGAGGTTGCTCTTGTAGAACTCAAAATTATTGCGGCTGCTCCTGCTGCTCCAATACCAATTGCTGCAGTGGTTAAACCCGATTTTCTTAAATCTTTAGCTTCTTTTACATTCGATTTGGAAACCGAGATAATCGTAGAATCTTTTTTTCCTGCAAAACCAACAATTTCTTCACTGGTAGCATGGGAAAAATATAATTTCTGACGTTTGTTGCTGTCTTTCAGTTTCAAAGAATAAGGTCTTCCTGTTCTAAGGTTGGAATAATTATTCATCGAAGTATCATCTGAATATTTTGTGGTAGCACATGAAGATACAATAAATACCAATGCTAAAAGAGCAGACTTAACAGATAGAGAAATTTTCATTTAATTTTAATTTTCTCAAAATTATAAAAAATTTTTTATCATCATGGTTTATCGTATTATATTTTAAGTTTTTCCAAAAAATCTGCAATTTTTCTGTCATTAGCCAATCTTGGAATTTTATTTTGACCACCCAATTTTCCCTCAGATTTTGCAAATTCCTGAAACGCATTTTTTTGAAGTTTTGAAATGATCAGCGGTCGCAAAATGTTACCAGTAATTAAATCATCATAATAACTGTTTCTTTTTCGCATTTCCTCGTCCAGTTTTTTTCTGAATTCCTCCAAATTTTCCGGTTCTTTTTCAAATTCAATAAACCATTCGTGGAAAGGCAATCCTTCTTCAGGATTTACATTGGGAGCTAAATGAAATTCTGTAATTTGTGCAGGAAAATTTTCAACCGTTTCTTTCATCGCTTCTTCCACTTCAAAAGCAATAACATGTTCTCCAAAAGCAGAAGTGTAATGCTTGGTTCTTCCGGAAACCAAAATTCTGTAAGGATTTTTGGAAATAAATCTAACTACATCTCCAATAGAATAAGCCCAAAGTCCTGAATTGGTGGTTAAAATTAAAGCATAATCTTTGTGAAGTTCGACTTCTTTTAGCGTTAATCTTGGAGCTTCAGGTTTTCCGTACAATTCTAGTGGAACGAATTCATAAAAAATTCCATGATTGGTTTGCAAAAGCAAGCCTTCTTTGTTAAAATCATCTTGAAATGCAAAAAACCCTTCACTTGCCGGAAATGTTTGGACGATATCTACTTTTCCACCTAGAAGTTCTTTCATTTTTTCGCGATACGGTTCGTAGTTTACACCACCTGTTACAATAAGTTGAAGATTTGGGAAAAGTTCTTTTATTTTTTTGCCATTTCTGGCGATTAATTTCTCGAAATACATGATTAACCACGGTGGAATTCCGGAAATTAAAGTCATGTTTTCTTTTTCGGTTTCTTTTACAATTTCATCCACTTTGGCTTCCCAATCTTCCATCATGTTGGTTTCCAAGCTTGGAAGTCTGTTTTTTTGAAGATAATTTGGGATATGATGAGCAACAATTCCGGAAAGACGACCTGTTTTCACACCATTTACTTCTTCCAATTCCGGACTTCCCTGCAAAAAAATCATTTTTCCGTTTACAAAATCGGCATTTCCTTTTTGAGCGATGTAATGAAATAAAGCAGATTGTGCTCCTGCAATTTGAAAAGGCATTCCTTCTTTTGAAATGGGGATGTACTTTGTGCCGCTGGTTGTTCCCGAAGTCTTTGCAAAATATTCCGGATTTCCTTCCCAAAGAATATTTCGGTCCCCATGTTTTATTTTTTCAATGTAGGGTTTTAAATCTTCGTAATCTGAAATTTTCACTTTTTCCTGAAAATCTTTTACCGATTTTATTTCTGAAAAACCATGATGCAAACCGAAAAGTGTTTTTTCTGCAGATTTTACTAAATCAAGAAGTAGTTTTTCCTGCAATGCAACTGAGTTTTTTTTAAAA
The DNA here is from genome assembly GCA_023420435.1 of Bacteroidota bacterium. Taxonomy (GTDB): domain Bacteria; phylum Bacteroidota; class Bacteroidia; order Flavobacteriales; family Weeksellaceae; genus JAEXBA01. Next base: position 8,758 of record JAEZWE010000084.1, on the reverse strand, counting down.
TTTTCAGTATCTTTTACATGTTTTTTTGCCCAAAGCAAAGCGGCTTTTTTCTTAAGGAATTTTAGCATAAAACAAAAGTATAAAAAAAGAACTGCAACTATTAAAAGTTACAGTTCTGTTTTTCTGAAAAAATTCAGCAATTATCTTGTACAGTTTGCTGTCCAAACTTTTCCGTTATCGGTATAAAAGATATCAAGATCATTATTATCAATGGTAATAATAGCATTAGCACCAGATCCAATATTAATCATGGAATTGTCTCCTGTTTTTTCGAATTCAATTCCGTTCAAATCAGGAATACCGTTAGAGAAGCTGAAATTGTATTTTGTTCCGCTTGCAATTTTGGTAACGGTCACTTTTCCATTGGCATCGCTAATGTTGTTTGAACCACCATCGGTATAACCAACGGAACCATTGTACGTTCCAACGAAGAAATCGTTGTCTGCAGGATCATCGTCTTTACTACAAGAAGTAAATGTTAAAAGTGAAAACGAGATCAACACTAATCCTAAGATTTTAAGTAAATTTTTCATAAAGTAAATTTTTTAATTTTCCGTGAGTATTTACAAAAATGGGGCACTTTAATGCCAAAATTGGAATCATATAAATCTTCATTAATATTTTGAAAATCCTTTTGTCTATCTTTGCAACCTCACGATTTCGGAAATCCCGGAATCGCTTTTGCCGTTTCTGGCATATTGAGATTATAAAATTTATTTTTAGAGAAAATGCTTAAAAACATTCACCAAACCTTACTTCCCGAACTTTTGAAAAGAAATTTTGGAGAAGAAATTTTTAAAAAATTAGAAATACATCCCTCAGTTTCGGTAAAGGGATTTGCGGGTTCTATGCCTTCAGTTTTTGTGGCAGAATTGTTTTTGGCACAAAAAAAAAACCTTCTTTTTATTACAGAAGATAAAGAATCGGCACATTATTTAACTTCAGAATTGGAAGAAATGATCGGAGAAGAAAATGTTTTTTATTTTCCGGAAACGCATTTGGAACCCTATCAAACCGAAAAAACGCAAAATGCCAATATTGTTTTAAGAACGGAAGTTCTCAACAAACTCAACCACGAAAAAAAACCTAAAATTATTGTTGGCAATGCAGCGGCATTAAGTGAAAAAGTTTTGAAAAAAGAAGATTTCAAGGCGATTTCTCATTTAATAAAAACGGGAGATCAAATGGATTTCGATTTTACAGAAGAGCTTTTGAACCAATTCAATTTCAATTTTACAGATTTTGTTTCAGAACCCGGAGAATTTTCGGTTCGTGGAGGAATTGTGGATGTTTTTTCATATTCCAACGAAAAACCTTACCGAATTACTTTTTTTGGAAATGAAGTGGAAAGTATCAAAGAATTTGATATAGAAACCCAGCTTTCCATTAAAAAAGTAGAACAGTTCGAGTTGGTATCCAATATGAATTTTTCTGTAACGGGAAGTAAAGTTTCTTTTTTCGAAATCTTATCCAAAGATACGTTGGTGATTTTTGAAAATGCTTTTCTTACTGAAAAGAAACTCAAAAATTTTTATGAAAAAGCGGAAGAAAAATATGGAACTTTAAGCAAAGACATCAAGCACAGAAAACCGGAGGAACTTTTTATTTCCGATAAAATATTTATAGAAAATCTTAGACATTTCAAAATACTGGATTTTACTTTGCAACCTTTGAAAAATTCAGAAATAGTCCAGCTTAATCAAACTTCTCAGCCTTCCTTTCACAAAAATTTTGAAATGCTTTTGGAAGACTTAGAACAAAAATCTGCCGAAAATTTTGAAATGTGGATTTCCTTCTCCTCAGAAAAACAAAAAGAAAGACTCGAAAGTATTTTTGCAGAACTGGAGCATTTGAAATCGGATCAACAGAAAATTCTTTTCAAATCTTTCCAATCCGAACTTCATGAAGGTTTTGTGGATGCAGAAAATAAAATTGCAGTTTATACTGATCATCAGATTTTCGACCGATATCAAAGATTCAAGGCAAAAAATTCCTTCGCAAAATCGGAACAATTGACCTTGAAAGACTTAATGTCATTGAAAATTGGCGATTTCATCACGCATGTTGATCACGGTATCGGAAAATTTATGGGCTTGGTAAAACTTAACAACAATGGTATTGTTCAGGAAAGTTTTAAGCTGACTTATAAAAATGGAGATTTGCTGTATGTTTCCATTCATGCGCTTCACAAAATTTCAAAATATTCCGGTCCGGAAGGAAGAGAAATTCAGCTAAATAAATTAGGTTCACCGGCCTGGAAATCTTTAAAACAAAAAACAAAAGCGAAAGTAAAACAAATCGCATTTGATTTGATAAAGCTTTATTCACAAAGAAAATCTGCAAAAGGATTCGCTTTTTCCCCGGATTCTTATTTGCAAAATGAATTGGAGGCCAGTTTTATTTATGAAGACACTCCAGATCAGGAAAAAGCAACTGCCGATGTGAAAAAGGATATGGAAAACGACGGAATTATGGATCGTTTAATTTGTGGCGATGTTGGTTTCGGAAAAACAGAAGTTGCGATTCGTGCCGCTTTTAAAGCAGCAACAGACGGAAAACAAGTGGCGGTTTTGGTTCCCACAACAATTTTGGCTTTTCAGCATTACCGCAGCTTTAAAGAACGTTTGAAAGATTTCCCTGTGAATATTTCTTATTTGAACAGATTCAGAACAGCAAAACAAAAATCGGAAACCAAAGAAGGTCTTAAAAATGGAAAAATAGATATCGTTATCGGAACCCATCAATTGGTAGGAAAAGATATTGAATTCAAGGATTTGGGACTTTTAATTATTGATGAAGAACACAAATTTGGCGTTAATGTAAAAGACAAATTAAAAACACTGAAAAATAATATTGATACATTAACTCTTACTGCAACGCCAATTCCGAGAACTTTACAATTTTCGTTGATGGCGGCAAGAGACTTATCGGTCATCAAAACGCCTCCACCAAATCGACAACCTGTGGAAACACAAAGTATTAGTTTTGACGAAGAAATTATTAGGGATGCGGTTTCTTATGAACTTCAAAGAGATGGACAGGTTTATTTTATCAATAACCGTATCGAAAATTTGAAAGATATTGCCGGATTAATTCAACGTTTGGTTCCTGATGCAAGAGTAATTACCGGACATGGACAAATGGACGGAAAACAACTGGAGCAGAATGTTTTGGATTTTATGGAAGGGAAATACGATGTTTTGGTTTCCACAACGATTGTAGAAAGTGGAGTTGATGTTCCAAATGCTAACACCATTTTTATAAACGACGCTCAAAAATTCGGAATGGCTGATCTTCACCAAATGCGCGGAAGAGTTGGGCGAAGCAATAAAAAAGCTTTTTGTTATTTGATAACTCCAAGTTATGATTTAATTACTTCTGACGCGCGAAAACGTTTGGAAGCAGTGGAACAGTTTTCGGATTTGGGAAGCGGTTTTCATATCGCGATGAAAGATTTGGAAATTCGTGGAGCCGGAGATTTATTGGGCGCCGAACAAAGCGGATTTATCAACGAAATGGGCTTTGAAACCTATCAAAAAATTATGCAGGAAGCTTTAGAAGAATTACAAAACGATGAAGAATTTGAAGATTTATTTGAAAATGAAGAGGATAGAAAGAAATTATTCAAATCCGTAAAAGACGTTAATATTGACACGGATTTTGAACTGATGTTGCCGGATTCCTATATTAATTCCACCGAAGAAAGATTGCTTTTATACCAAAAACTGGCAGAAATTCAGGATAAACCGCATTTGCAAAAATTTGAAAATGAATTGGCAGACCGTTTTGGAAATTTACCTAAGGAAGCGCAAAATCTTCTAAAATCCGTAGAGTTGAAATGGTTAGCAGAAGACATCGGTTTTGAAAAAATTGTGATGAAAAATGGTGTTTTCTTAGGCTATTTTCCGGGGAATCCTCAGGATAAATTTTATCAAAGTGAAAAGTTTAGACATATTATAGGATACCTTACGAAATTTCCGGCCTTGGCAACAATGAAAGAAAAGAATAACCAATTGATGTTGCGTATCGAAAATGTGAAAAACGTAGATGAGGTTTCTAAAGTTTTAGAAATGATTTTGCAGTAATTTTATCAGATTTAGAAAAAATACTTTTCTAATTGCAAAAAATAATTAGATTTGTCTGCAAAATTTATAATATGAAGAAACTTTTACCTTTTTTGTCATTTTTCGCAGTTGTTTTAATTCTATTTTCTTGTGTTGCGCCGGATCCTAACGCCGTTTATGGTACTGGTCAAAATATTACAGGACCCAGAATTTTATATAAAGTTGATAGTGCTGATGTTAATATTGCTACTTTTTTTCATACTGGAAGTAAATTAACAGGATCACATCAAACCCAATATAACGCACAAGGTGCTTTAAATAATACAGATATTTCTATTACCTACAACAGTGATAACAAGATTTCAAAAATGGTTTTAGAAACGAGTCCTGTTTCAAGTACAACACAATTTGAAAACTTAATTTTTACAGTTAATTTAACTTATGATGGCTCGGGAAAAGTAATTTCTTCAACTGGAATTATGGAAACTATAATCTCTGGCCAACTTGGGTTGAGAACAAAATATTTAGGTTCCTATACTTATGATGCTTCCGGAAACTTGGTTAAGGCATTGCAAAAATTTGGAGTTCAAATCCCTACGACTTCAAATTATGAAATGTCAAATTATTTTCAAGACGAATTTACTTATTCAGGACAAAATATTTCGGATGTCGTTACCAAATTAGGAAGTCTTGATTCTTCTGGAAATTTAGTAGCCAATGCGCAATTATATAATGAAGTACATTTAAGTAATTTTGATAATAAAATTAACCCATATACTACATTTCCTAAAGAATTTGCTTTTCTTCAAGGGATTTTAAGCGGTGCTGGATTTATTGTTAATAATCAAAACAATCATGGAACGATGGTTAATACCCATCACTTGACTGGATCTCCTGTTTCAAATACTCAAAATTTTGTAATGAATTATGATTTACAAAATTATCTGATTCAAGGGAACTATTACAAGTTTATTTATGATCCAATTTAATTATTGATAATCCTTTTTAATAAGAATTAACTAAATTTGTTTCAAATTATTCAAAAAATGAAAAAATTCGTCTATCTTCTTTCCGTTGTTGTAGTTTCTTTTGTTATAAATTCATGTTCAACATCAGATCCTGAAGAAGTTTATGGTTCTACCTACCAAGATTTTCCTGGACCTAGATATTTGTTTAAAATGGAAGATAATTTCTTGTTAAAAGAAGAATATACAGCAAATTCAGTAGTTATTAATAGAATAGATGAATATGATTATGACGGAACCATCATGTCGGAACATCATCGTTTTACGGTAGAACAATCCGGAGGTAAAATTTCTTCTTTGGAATATTTTGATGATTCTAGCGACTCCAATAAAAAAATAAAATACGTTCCAACACACGATGGTTCAGGAAAAATGGTAAGCTACATTAAAGACGCTTATACAGGAACACAACACGATTTGCATGGACTTGGTGAAATTACTTATGATTTAACAGGAAGAATTACCAAAATTTTTGAAAAAACAGCGCTAGTAACAACACCCAATGTTTATAATTATACCATAAGCACAGAATCTAATATTGTTTATAACGGAGAAAGTAATATTGCAAAAGTGAGTCATATCACCAAAAATTATAATTCCAGTAACCAAGTCATTAGTACTTATACAGATGTTTATGAATTTCCAACTTTTGATGAAAAATTAAACCCTTATTTGGTGGTTCCTAAAGACTATAATATTCTTTATGCCACTTTTCATCCGGAAGCAGTAGTGCGTTTATCGCCAAACAATCCAAAATCTATGAAATTTTCCAATGCATTTTTACCGGCACCACAGGAAACCATGTATTCTTACACTTATGATCAGCAAGGATATGTTATCACCAACGGAACGCAAAGATTTCTTTATAAGGAAATTAAGTAAAAACAGTAAAAAAAGATTGTTAAAAAAAAATTTATATTTGTAAAAATTTAAAATTTCGTCTAAAATGAAAAAAATAATATATCTGTTTACGGTTCTTCTAACGGTTTTTGCCATTAATTCTTGCGATAGAATGGAAGATCATGACGGAAATTTGCTGAATGATTTGGATGCTAACCAATTAGGAATTACCGGAGATCGTTTTCTTTATCAAGAAGAAAGTTCTATTGACACTTTAGCACAATATCAATATAATGGAAGAAAACTGGTTGGCGTTATAACTCCTGAAGGTGTTACAACTATTGTTTATAGTGGGGAATTGATCAACAAAATTTCTTATGTAGGTATTGAAAGTGGAACAGAAATTAAATACACTCAATTATTTACTTACGATCAAACAGGAAAAAAAATTGTTACCATTACAGAAAATCGTACAGAGCAAGACAATATCTTAAACACTACTCCTGATCCAATTGAAACTTTTAAAACCATTTATAATGTAACTTATGCCGGTTCATCTACAAATAAATTGGAAACGGTGATTGGTATGACGGGACAAGTAATTCCGCTTACTACCTTTGCATATACTTCTTATGAGAAAGCAACCTTTACTTATGATGCTAAGGCAAATGTTTCAAAAGTGGTTAAGGATTACGGAGGTGTTGTTGGTGGAGTTCCTGGAGCTTCTGTACAGGAAGATACCTATACTTTTTCGAATTATGATCAGATGAAAAATCCATATTTTAATTTATTACCTTTTTCATACATTGTTTCTAATACCTTAACAGATCCTATAAGAAGTTATTGGTTTTCTAAAAATAATCCTAAAGACATCAGTTTGTCAAATATTAGTTTGCCAATTCCGATAACATATTCTACAACTTACACTTATGATCCGCAGTCCTATCCTTTGTCAGGATTTGGAACCAATTATGATTACAGACCTTTCTAAAAAAAATTAAAATAAAGAATGAAAGAGAAATGCTTAAAGTGTTTCTCTTTTTTTTATCTCTTGAAATTTGATTTCAAAATTTTATTTTTGCAAAAATCTTTTTGATGAAATACCTCATCGTTGGTTTAGGAAATAAAGGTTCAGAATACGAAAATACGCGTCATAATATTGGTTTCAAAGTGGCAGAAAAAGTGGCAGAAACTTTGGAAACTTCATTTCAGTCATCCAATTTCGGATGGCTTGCAGAAGGAAAATATAAAGGCAGAAAAGTTTTTATTCTAAAACCGGATACTTATATGAATCTCTCGGGAAAAGCAGTGAAATTTTGGATTCAAAAAGAAAATATTCCCTTAGAAAATGTACTGATTATCACCGATGATTTGGCTTTGCCTTTTGGAACTTTAAGAATGAAAATGAAAGGTTCAGATGCAGGTCACAATGGTTTGAAAAGCATTCAAAACGAATTGCAAACCCAAAATTATCCAAGATTAAGATTCGGGATTTCTGCAGATTTTTCTGAAGGAAAACAAGTGGATTATGTTTTGGGAAATTGGAATGAGGGTGAAAAAGAAAAACTTTCCGAAAGAATAGAAATTTTTTCCAGGGCTTGTCTTTCCTTTGTCTTTGCCGGAATTCAGAATACAATGACGGCTTTCAACGGCAAATAGTTTTCTAAAATGGCAACGAATGATTAATCACCAATTGCAATTGATTTCTGGAAGCATTTTTGGTGGATTGGTTCATGATTCCCAATTCTAATTTTAAGTTTTTTGCAGCGACAAATCCTAAAGCACCGTAAATTCGGTTTCGGTCGTAAATTTCTTCGTAAGGAACAAGGAAAATTTCATTATAAGCAGATAAATAAAAAGTTTTCGGGGCAAAAGCTTTTTGGCTTAAAGGGTAATTCAAACTCAGAAAATATCTTCCACGCATTTTAAAATCATCTTCAATAATTCTTTCTTCCCAGCGTAAACGATGTTGCAAAGAGAGTTTTCCAAGGTTATGTTTGTGAATGTACTGCTGATAAATTCGATGCTCTACATTATTGATTTGCTGGGTATCAGAAATATAATTTTCAGAATAAATATAACCGTAGCCCAATAAAAGATTATCATTATTTTCAGATAAATTTATCCCAATTCCTGTTCTTAAAAGTACTTGTTGAACGTCTCCAACGTCATAATTACGAAACTGAGCTTCTGTCCACCAATTCCATTTTTCGTTAATGGGATGGTCGGAAAAATAAATGAACCAATTGCCCAAATCGTTCTTTTGCGCAGAAAAATTTTGATTCAAAAAAAATAAAATAAAAAGTAAAAAAAGCTTCTTCATGAAATCCTGTTTTAGAAAAAAAGGAACCAAGAAATATCTCAGTTCCTTTTTTATTGAAATTAAATTTGAAATTTGAAAAAATTTTATAACCAGGTTACAACGCCACTTTCTACATTATAATTGGCTCCTACAATTTTGATGCTGCCTTCTTTTTCAAGATTTCTAAGGGTAGAACTTTGGTTTCTGATGTCTGTAATTGTTTTGCGGATATTGCATTCATTCAGTCTTTCCAAAAGATCTTCATTTTTAGAGGTTCTTTCTTCTCCTTCTTTAATAATACTTTTTATACAGTCGTCGAAATGATAGATTAAATGGTTTAGGTTATCCATTCCTAAATTTTCAATTTTATCTGCATCCAAACCTCCTTTTAAGGCGCCACATTTGCTGTGTCCCATGACCACGATCAGTTTAGATCCTGCAACCTTACACCCGAATTCCATAGAACCTAAAATATCCTGATTCACGAAATTTCCGGCAATTCTTACGCTGAAAATATCGCCTAAACC
>JAEZWE010000050.1 GCA_023420435.1 Bacteroidota bacterium | reverse complement strand
TGGTAAGTTGTGTTTGGAAAATGACTCTATTATTTTGATTCAGAAATAATGCCCAAAATTCTTCAGTTCTTAAATCAGATAAATAAGGTTTCAAAATTTGATAGGCGTCTTTGCTTTCAGAAATTTTCTTTTTTTCGGGAACTTCTTGCGAAGATTTTCTTCTTCCAATTTCTAATGCTGTGGCAATGGAAATGGCTTTAGCTTCTCCTACTCCTTTAAATTTCATTAAATCCTGAACCGAAAGTAATGACAATTGATGCCAATTATTGTCCACAGAATTTAAAATTCTCCTTCCCAATTCTACAGCAGATTCTTTGCGATTTCCACTACCCATAATAATCGCCAATAATTCTGCATCAGAAAGTGAATTTTTACCTTTCAGTAAAAATTTTTCTCTTGGACGATCGTCTTCTGCAAGAAACTTTAACGACACTTTTTTAATGATGAGTTATGAGTTATGAATGATGAATTTATTTCGCTAAATTAATAAAATGCGTAAAGAATGATACGTTTTTTAGAATTATCAATATATTTTGCAACTGAATTAAAAAATTTTGGAGAAAGCATAGGACATCCTAAACTGAGACAAGTCGGATTTTCAGATTCCTTATCGGAAACGCAGGCTAAATAATGTAATACAATTGCTCTTTTCATCGCTTGGTCATTGGTTTTGTCTAAACCTTTCAAGCGATAAGATTTTCCGAATTGTCCTACATAAGAATTGGCAATTTCATATTTTCCTAAAGAACTTTGATAAGAATTTTCGATGTTACTGAAAATTAATTCAGATGAATTCTGTTTTTCTGAACCACTTCCATGGGAAACAATACCTTTAGTAAGCACTTTATTATTCTTCAAATCGTAAACAAAAAATCTGTAATTTCCAGATGGAATTTTAAAATCAATAAGCATCGCCGTTTCCTGATTGTAATTTCTTCCTCTCAAAAAGGTTTTTAGCTCAGCAATTTTATCTTTACGAAGACTATAATTTATGGTTTCTTGTGATTTTCCAGAACAAGAAATCAAAATTAAAACTAATAGGTAAAGAAAATTTTTCACTGTTTCGCGATTACAAAAGATCTAGTTTTTTGAATTTTTGATTCTAAGGTAAAATCAATCCATCTTTCATTACCAATTTTCGATCGGTAATTTCCGCTAATTTAGGATTGTGGGTTACAATTACAAAAGTTTGGTTGTATTTGTCGCGTAAATCAAAAAATAATTGATGCAAATCGTCTGCATTTTTGGAATCTAGGTTTCCTGTAGGTTCATCTGCATAAATAATTTTCGGAGAATTAATCAACGCTCTTGCAACCGCAACACGTTGGGCTTCACCACCGGAAAGTTGACTGGGCTTATGATGTAACCTTTCTACAATTTTCAAATCTTCGAAAAAGGCGTAAGCTTTATCTAAAGCTTCATTTTCATTTTTTCCCGAAATTCTTGTCGGAAGCAAAACATTTTCCAAAGCTGTAAATTCCGGTAAAAGCTGATGAAACTGAAAGACAAATCCAATATTCTGATTTCGGAATTTCGACAATTCTTTATCACTCATATTAACGAAAGACTGTCCATCAAGAAGAATTTCTGTTTGATGTTGTGAAGGATTGGTTGGCGAATCCAAAGTCCCTAAAATTTGTAAAAGTGTGGATTTTCCGGCACCGGATTCTCCAACAATTGAAACAACTTCCCCTTCTTTAATGTGGACGTCAACTCCTTTTAAAACCTCAAGATTTCCGTAGGATTTATGAATATTTTTTGCTCTAATCATAGTTTTTCAAAAGTACAAATTAGAATTTAGATTTCAGAATTTAGAAATTATAATTTTAAAGCAAAAAATCCTCTCAAAATGGAGAGGATTTTTATAATTTATTTTTAAGCTGGATTTACAGCAACAACGTTAATGGTTGCTCTAAATACGTTCTTAAAGTTTGCAAAAATTCGGCTCCAGTGGCACCATCAACCACTCTGTGATCGCAAGCTAAAGACAATTTCATCGTATTTCCAACAACGATTTGTCCGTCTTTTACAATCGGTTTTTCGATAATGGCTCCAACAGAAAGAATGGCCGAATTAGGTTGGTTAATGATTGACGTAAATGTTTCAATTCCGAACATTCCCAAATTAGAAATAGAGAATGTTGAACCTTCCATTTCATTGGCTTTTAATCCTTTACTTTTCGCTCTGGAAGCCATATCTTTAACTCCTGCAGAAATCTGATTATAATTCATGAAATCTGTATTTTTCAAAACAGGAACTACCAATCCATCAGGAATAGCAACAGCAACTCCAACATTTATGCTTCCGTGATGGATAATTTTATCTCCAGCCCAAGATGAATTCACTTGTGGATGTTTTCTCAAAGCCATTGCTGTTGCTTTGATAATCATATCATTAAAAGAAATTTTCGTATCCGGAAGTTGGTTGATTTCTTTTCTTGCTTGGATGGCTTTATCCATATTGATTTCCACCATCAAATAATAATGCGGTGCGGTGAATTTACTTTCAGAAAGTCGCTTCGCAATAATATTTCGAACTTGTGAATTTGTTGTTTCTGTGGTTTCTCCAGCAACAAAATTCATTGTTGGTTGAGTTGAAGTTGGCGTCGAAGAACTTGCCGCAGCAACCTGTGCTTTTGTTTCTGCAGATGGTTGATAATTTTCAATATCTTTTTTTACGATTCTTCCGTTTTCACCGGTTCCTTTGATGGTTGAAACTTTAATTCCTTTTTCTTCCGCCATTTTTTTAGCTAAAGGGGAAATCGCAATTCGTTCACCAGAAGAAGTTTCCACCGTTTCGGTTTCTTTCTCTTCTGATTTTGTTTCTTCAGATTTTGGAGCTGCAGTTTCTTCTTTCTTCGGGGCTGCTTTTTTTCCACCGCCTGAAATAATGGAAGAAACATCTGTTCCTTCCGGACCAATAATCGCCAAAATTTTGTCAACCGGAGTTGCTTCACCTTCTGCAACACCTTGATGAAGAAGAACGCCGTCAAATTCAGATTCAAAATCTTGTACAGCTTTATCGGTTTCAATTTCTGCAATAATATCACCTTCTTTTACAGCTTCTCCAACATTTTTATTCCATTTAGCCACTTTTCCTTCGGTCATCGTATCGGAAAGTCTTGGCATGTTAATTACTTCAACTCCTGCAGGAATTTCTGCGGAAGAAGTTTCGGTTTCCTTTTCAACAGGTTCAGAAGTTTCTACGGCAGTATTTTCATTTTCAGTTTTAAATTCTTCAGGAATACCTTCTGCATTATCCTTTGATTCTGAATTTTTTTTAGAATTTTCGCTGGATGAACTGTTTCCTCCTTTCAATGAAGAAATATCTTCTCCTTCTTTACCAATAATGGCTAATACAGAATCTACGGGAGCTGCATTTCCTTCATCAACACCGATGTATAATAGAACCCCATCAAATTCAGATTCAAAATCCTGAACTGCTTTGTCGGTTTCTATTTCTGCTAAAATATCGCCTTCTTTTACAGCGTCTCCAATTTTTTTATTCCATTTAGCCACTTTTCCTTCGGTCATGGTATCCGAAAGACGTGGCATTGTAATTACTTCTGCCATATTTTTTTATTATTTAGTCGTAAAACTGTTTAGTTGTAAAGCCGATTCAAATTTGCGACTTTACAACTAAACAGTTTTACAAAAAATTATTAGTTTTCTAATTTATCAATGAAAGGATAATCTTCCTGAGCATACACATACTCATAGATTTTTGCAGGATCAGGATATGGAGAGTTTTCCATAAACTCGATACACTCTTCTACAAATTCTTTTGATTTTTGATCCATTTCTTCCAACTCAGCTTCTGTAGCCCAATTGTTGCTCAAAATTCTTTCTTTAATTAATTCTATAGGATCTTCCTGTTTTTTAAGCTCAACTTCCTCTTTTGTTCTGTAAGGTTCCGCATCCGACATTGAATGACCTCTATAACGATACGTTCTAGCTTCAATGAATGTTGGTCCATCTCCTCTTCTTGCTCTTTCAATAGCTTCATAAGCAACTTCTGCCACTTTTTCCGGATCCATTGCATCAACTGGCATACAAGGCATTTCGTAACCCAAACCTAATTTGTAAATATCTCCATGATTTGCAGTTCTTTCAACAGAAGTTCCCATTGCATATTGGTTATTTTCCACCACGAAAACTACAGGAAGTTTCCAATTCATCGCCATGTTGAAGGTTTCATGAAGAGAACCTTGTCTTGCAGCTCCATCTCCAAAAAAGCAAATATTCACTGCTTTTCTGTCAAAATATTTATCTGCAAATGCGATTCCTGCTCCTAAAGGAATTTGTCCACCCACAATTCCATGTCCGCCATAAAAACGGTGTTCTTTTGAAAAAATGTGCATAGAACCTCCCATTCCACCAGAAGTTCCTGTTGCTTTTCCACATAATTCTGCCATAATTCTTCTTGGATCTACACCCATTGCCATTGGATGAATATGGCATCTATAAGCCGTAATCATAGAATCTTTTGAAAGATCCATTGCATGGGTAAATCCTGCAGGAATAGCTTCCTGACCGTTATATAAATGTAAAAATCCTCTGATTTTCTGTTTCAAATAAAGAGAGCGACATTTGTCTTCAAACCTTCTCCACATGGTCATATCCTCATACCATTTTAGGTAAACTTCTTTGGAAAATTCCTTCATAAATAATTGAATTATTCAGCAAAAATAGGAAAAATCTTTGTTCCTAAACCGATAATTTTAAAAATTTACTGAACAGTGTTTTATTGAATTTTATATTTTTGAATCTTTATTAAAATGATGTTACAAACAACCCATCCCCAATTATTAAAAGCTTCGAAAATAATTTCGGATTTTTTCAATCCTGTTACAGTTCTTTTGCTTTTTTTTATTTTTTTCAGCATCGAAAATTATTCATGGAAAGAAGCTGTACAACAGTTTCTACCGATTTTATTAATTTTAATATTACCTATTTTTATTTGGATTATTTGGAATGTAAAAAAAGGAAATTATACCAATATGGACGTTTCCAACAGAGTGCAAAGAAAAAGCCTATATAATTTTATTGGGATGATGTTTGTGATTTATCTGTTGTACGATTATTTTACAAACCAAAGGTTTAATCAGGAAATGATGTACATTTTGGCACTTTTAATTTTTATGCAACTTAGTAATTATTTTGTTAAAAGTTCGATGCATACTGCTTTCAATGTTTTTGTTTCCGCACTTTTTTTTCATCTGAGCCCCCTTTTTGGATTAATTTGGTTACTGATAGCTTTTGTTGTGGGTATTACCAGAATTTTACTTAAAAGACATTCACCAAAAGAGGTGATCTTCGGATTTGTAATCGCAGGAATGGTTTCTTTTGTTTATCTTTATACCAACTTCAATTAAAGGATTTTTAAAAAATTTCCCTGAAGTTGTAAAATCTCACTTATGCAATTATCCCATTTAACCTCTGCAGAAGAGCATCTGATGCAACTTTTGTGGAAATTAAACACATTTTATATGCGTGATGTTATGGAGCAGCATCCTGAACCCAAACCTCACCAAAATACCGTATCAACATACCTTAAAATTTTAGTAGAAAAAAGTTTTTTAACGACAACAAAAGAAGGCAGGATTTTTAGATATCAAGTTGCAATTCCCATTTCTGAATATCGGAAATTTCTTCTTTCCGGACTTTTGGAAAATTACTATAATAATTCTCCTGAAGAATTGATAAATTCGCTTGATTTGAAAGCTAAAATCGTTGAAAATAGTCATTCAAATTCTGAAATTTTGAATTCGGAAAACACCACTGAAACCAATCCCATTACGGAATTTATCCAAGAGCTTACCGAACCGAAAAAGAAGAAAAAAGACAAGAAAAAAAAGGATAAAAAGAAGAAGAAATAACAAATGATTAAATATGATGAACACAAAAATTCCCGTTCTTTTTTTTGGATTATTAGGTATTGTTTTAATCCTTTTTGGAGCATTTTTAAAAATAACACAATTTAGTTTTGGTCCATTTACAGGCAACATAGCAGTTAGTATAGGACTAATTTCAGAATTAATTGCGATTTTATTTTTAATTCCACTTATTTTTAAAAAAGGTAGAGCATAGTTTTTTTAGTTTCAATAAAATTTCAGTCATAATATAAAAGAGCTGAGATTCTTTTTGGAACACAAGCTGTATTAACTTTCTTTAAAAAAGTTATTTTAAAATTTATGAATAACCAAGATAAAAAATGAAAAAACTCAAAGAAATCTGGTCGAAAACCGACGACGTTATCGCTCGTTACCCGATGGTTTTGGTAATGGCTTTTATTGCTGCAATATGCGCCGTTATTTTCATTTTCAGAGAATCTAACCGTTATTTTCAGGACAATAGCGAAGATGAACTATTTGCCATTTCGAAAATCATTATTGTGGCCTGTTTGGGAATTTCGCTGATGTTTGCCGTAAAAATGATTTCGCAACGTATCGGAAAAGGATTTGTTTGGGAAATTCTCGGAGTTTTGTTTTTGATTGGTTTCTATTTTTTGCTTCCAAAAAAAGAAAACGATTTTACGGAAGTTTACGCTTTTTTACTAATTCCCACGTTTATTTTATCACATTTGTTAGTTTCTTTTGGAGCATTTATCGGGAAAGAACGCGAACTGAATTTCTGGCAATACAACAAAAATTTATTCATCAATATTTTTTTAACAGCAGTTTTTACGGGTGTTTTAACGGGTGGAATTTTGTTGGCGATTTTAGCCGTGGATAAACTTTTTGATTTTCATTTTCCCGGTTATCGTTATGCACAAACAGCCTCTTTTTTAGCCATTTTTGGAAGTAGTTTTATTTTTTTACTATTCAATGAAAAGGGTTTGGAATATTTGGAAAAAGAGGGAAATTATCCGCAAATTTTAAAATTTTTCACTCAGTTTGTGTTGATTCCTTTGCTACTGATTTATGTGGTTATTTTATATTTTTATTCTATAAAAATCCTTATTAATTGGGAGCTTCCCAGAGGATGGGTTTCGTATTTGGTATTGGCGTATTCCATCATCGGAATTTTGGCTTTGTTGCTGGTTCATCCTTTGAAAGAAAAGTCTGCAAAATCTTGGGTACAGCTATTTTCAAAAATATTTTATTTTACGTTGATTCCGTTGCTTGTGCTTTTGTTTGTGGCGATTTTCACCAGAATTTTAGAATACGGCTACACCGAACCAAGATATTTTGTGTTACTTCTCGCTTTATGGCTTAGTTCAGTGGTTTTGTATTTTATTTTGAAGAAAAATGCGACGATTAAATTCATTCCAATTTCGATGTTTTTATTCGGATTGTTTGCGTTGCTTTTTCCCTATTTTAATGCATTTTCGGTGGCAAAAAGAAGTCAGAAAGAAGATTTGGAAAAGATTTTAAATGAAAATCAGCTAATTAAAGACGGAAAAATTGATTTCACAAAAAAAATAAATATCGATGTGGTGGATGAATTGGCAAGTAAAGCAGAATTCCTGTATCAAAGGAAAGAAGACGACTCTATCAATCGATTTTTGGATTACGAAAAGAAAAGAAAATTAGATTCCATCAATACTGAAAACCGGGATTATTTTGCAAAACAGGAATTTTCTAAATTTTTCACCAATGTGGACTATCAAGGAACTTCAATAAATCCAAGTGGAAATTATCAAAATGTTTTTTTGAGAGTTCAGAAAATGAACATCCCAATTGCAGATTACGAGTATCTTTTGAATGGATTTGAAAGCTTTCAAAACACTTTTGAAATTGATGGAAAAAAAATAGAAATTTCACCCATAAAATACACTTCCGATAAGCCTGAAATTTGGATAAATTTCGAAGGAGAAAAGTTTGATATGTATCCTGAACTTCAGAGAATTTTGTTCAAATACAATTATTCCGGACAATATGATGTAGCAGAAAT
>JAEZWE010000042.1 GCA_023420435.1 Bacteroidota bacterium | reverse complement strand
TAACTATCTTTGGTCACTTTAATTTTTATGGAAGAACAGGTAGTTTTAGTTTCGGAAAATGATGAAATTTTGGGTTTTATGGAAAAACAGGAAGCCCATATTAACGGCATTTTGCACCGTGCATTTTCTGTTTTTTTATTTAACAAAAATGGGGAAATGTTGCTTCAAAAACGTGCAGCTTCAAAATACCATTCGCCAAACCAATGGACCAATGCCGTTTGTTCGCATCCAAGAAGTGGAGAAACATATCTTGAAGGGGCAAAAAGAAGACTAAAAGAAGAATTGGGAATTGAAACGAATTTAGAAGAAAAATTTCACTTCATTTACAAAGCCAATGTTGGCGATAATTTATGGGAACATGAATTGGATCATGTATTTATCGGAAATTATGAAGGAGAATTTCACTTAAATCCGCAAGAAGTTTCTGAAGTTCGATATATATCTTCCGAAAATTTGGAAAAAGAATTGTCTGAAAATCCGGAAAATTTTACCGAATGGTTTAAGATTATTTTGGATGAATACAAGCACCATCTATGATTGATGAATAAGTGAATGGTGAATGGCCAATTTTGAACAAATTTCAACCTGAAACTTTGAACTTTTAAAACATTGAACAAAAATATAATGAACAGAACAGCTTTATTTAACAAACACGTTTCTTTAGGGGCGAAAATGGTTCCTTTTGCAGGATTTGAGATGCCTGTACAATATTCCGGACTTACTGAAGAACATTTTGCAGTAAGAGAAAAAGTAGGAATTTTTGATGTGTCACACATGGGACAATTTTTCATTGAAGGCTCTGCTGCGAAAGATTTATTACAAAAAGTAACCACCAATAATCTGGATGCTCTTGATGACGGAAAAGCACAATACAGCTGTCTTCCTAATGAAAATGGCGGAATTGTAGATGATTTAATCGTTTACAAAATGAATGAAGAAAAATATTTTGTCGTGGTTAACGCATCCAATATCGAAAAAGACTGGAATCATATTTCAAAATACAACACGTTTGGTGCGAAAATGACGAATGCTTCTGATGAAATGTCCCTTATTGCGATTCAAGGTCCAAAAGCAGTAGAAACTTTACAAAAATTAACTTCTGTAAATCTTTCTGAAATTCCGTATTATCATTTTACGGTGGGCGAAATGGCGGGAGTTTCCGAAGTAATTATTTCTAATACCGGTTATACGGGAAGCGGCGGTTTTGAAATTTATTTCAAAAACGAATTTGCAGAAAACCTTTGGGACGAAATTTCTAAAGCCGGAGAAGAATTTGGTTTAATTCCTTGCGGTTTAGGAGCAAGAGATACTTTAAGATTGGAAAAAGGATTTTGCTTGTACGGAAATGATATCGATGATACCACTTCACCTATTGAAGCTGGTTTAGGATGGAGTACCAAATTTGAAAATGATATTATTTCCCGAGAAAAATTTGAAAAACAAAAAACGGATGGAATTTCCAGAAAATTAGTTGGTTTCGAAATGCAGGAAAAAGCAATTCCAAGACACGATTATCCTGTGGTTGATGCAGAAGGAAATGTTATTGGAAAAGTAACTTCCGGAACAATGAGCCCGATGAAAAAAGTGGGAATCGGAATGGCTTATGTTGACAAACCCAGCTTCAAATTAGGTTCTGAAATATTTATCCAAATTAGAAATAAAAATATTCCTGCGAAAGTAGTGAAAATGCCTTTTGTGTAGAAAATTGGAAGACGGATGCCTAAAGATGGAAGATAAAAACACCCGAAAATTCGGGTGTTTTTTATTTGTTAAAGAATTCATTCAGTTTTTCTAAATTCTTTTTATCGTTGCCGATAAAAATTTCATTTTCTGTGATGAAAACCGGACGTTTCAAAAAAGTGTAATGATCCAAAAGCAATTTCTTAAAATCGTTTTCTTTTAAAGATTTCACATCAATCCCTCTTGATTTTATTTGGGTTGATCTTTTGCTGAAAAGCGCTTCGTAAGATTTTGTCAGTTGGTGCATTTCTGCCAATTCTTCCTTAGAAATAGGCTGCGATTTTAATTCCCGATGTTCCCAATCACTTAAATCAAATTGTTTTAAAATTTTTTGACAGGTATCACACGAGCTTAAATAAAAAACTTTTTTCATGGGGTAAAATTACGATTTAGCTCAAAATTTATGAATATTATGAATACCTTTATTCAAAATTTAAAAAAAATGCATAACAAAACCACGTTTCAGTTTATTTCGGAACCTTCAGATGTTAATTACGGAGGAAATGTTCATGGCGGAAGTGTAATGAAATGGATTGATCAGGCTGGTTATGCTTGTGCAAGTTCCTGGTCGTCGAGTTATTGTGTCACGGTTTATGTTGGTGGAATTCGCTTTTATTCGCCCATAAAAATTGGTCATATTGTAAAAGTGGAAGCAGAAGTCATCTACACCGGAAAAACCAGTATGCATATTGCGATTAATGTTTTTTCGCGCAACATCAAACGTAAAGATTTTGAAAAAAAAACCCATTGTATCATTGTTTTTGTTGCGGTAGATGATGAAGGAAATTCTGTGGAAGTTCCAAAATTTATCCCAAAAACAGATGCCGAAAAAAAAATGGAGCAATACGCTATAAAATTAATGGATTTACGAAAACAAATTGAAACGGAAATGAAACCTTTTTTATAATAAAATATTAATCTTTTTCCTCCAAAAAAAATATTTCGTTTACTGTTTTTTTAAAAACTGAAGCAATCTTTAAAGCCAAAATTGTGGATGGTACATAACGCTCTGTTTCAATGGAATTGATGGTTTGTCTGGAAACGCTTACTTTATCGGCCAGTTCCTGTTGGGTAATATGGAGAATTGCTCTTTCAATTCGGATATTATTCTTCATCTAAATCTAAATCTTTATTGGCTGAAAAAGACATGAAATTGGTCGTAAGAATAAGAATTAATAAGGCAGTTGCAGAGTTATAAAATTCTAAAGTTGACTCAAAAATCGAATTAATTATTCTTCCAATAAACACCCATGCAACCATCGTGTAAAAAGAATAAGCCAAAGTTCTGTATCGAATTTTACGAATTCTTTCATCTTCTACTTTTTCTTTAGAAAAATTCACTAGAGCTAAACCACCAATTAAGAGGGTTAGCGGAATCGAATATTCCACATCAAAAGCCAAGAAATTCGTTTGGGTTTGAAGAATAAAAATAATAGCCGATAAAACAATAAGAGCGGTTCCAATCCATTTACAATAATTAGGAAACAGAACTATATTTCTTTTAATTGTTGTTGTGTTC
Organism: Bacteroidota bacterium; assembly: GCA_023420435.1. Lineage (GTDB taxonomy): Bacteria > Bacteroidota > Bacteroidia > Flavobacteriales > Weeksellaceae > JAEXBA01. The sequence continues at coordinate 7,042 of JAEZWE010000042.1, read as the reverse complement.
ATTTTACAGATATTTAAGTTTGCTTTACTTTTTGTCAAATATACTTTACATTTTAAAATAAAAAAAATCTTTTTGAAAAATTTTCAAAAAGATTTTTTAATATACTGAAAATCAGTTGATAAATTTACCTTGCGATATTTACCGCTCTTGTTTCACGAATTACGGTAACTTTCACTTGTCCAGGATACGTTAATTCATTCTGAATTTTTTCAGAAATATCATAAGAAAGTTGATGACTTTGCTCATCGTTTACTTTTCCACTTTCTACCATTACACGAAGCTCACGTCCTGCCTGAATTGCATAAGCGCTGGAAACCCCATCAAAACTTAAAGCGGCTGCTTCCAAATCTTTTAATCTTTGAATATAAGATTCTAAAACTTGTCTTCTTGCTCCAGGTCTTGCTCCGGAAATTCCGTCTGCAACTTGGATAATTGGAGAAAGAAGAGAGGTCATTTCTACTTCGTCGTGGTGTGCTCCAATTGCATTAACCACTTCAGGATTTTCTCCAAATTTTTCTGCCCATTGCATTCCTAAAAGTGCGTGTGGAAGTTCAGATTCTTGTTCTGGAACTTTCCCAATATCATGTAAAAGTCCTGCTCTTTTCGCTAATTTTACGTTTAAGCCTAATTCTGCAGCCATGGTTGCTGCAATATTGGCAACTTCTCTGGAGTGTTGTAGTAAGTTTTGACCATAAGAAGAACGGAATTTCATTCTTCCTACAATTTTCACCAATTCCGGATGAAGCCCGTGAATTCCTAAATCGATAATGGTTCTTTTTCCCACTTCAATAATTTCTTCTTCAATTTGTTTTCTGGTTTTTTCCACCACTTCTTCAATTCTTGCAGGGTGAATTCTTCCATCGGTAACCAAACGGTGTAAAGAAAGTCTGGCAATTTCTCTTCTTACAGGATCAAAACAAGATAGCAAAATAGCTTCCGGTGTATCATCAACTATAATTTCGACACCAGTTGCAGATTCTAAAGCACGGATATTACGACCTTCTCTACCAATAATTCTACCTTTTACTTCATCCGACTCAATATTGAAAACGGAAACCGAATTTTCGATGGCTTGTTCAGTACCAATTCTTTGAATGGTTTGAATAACGATTTTTTTAGCTTCTGTTTTAGCATTAAGCTGCGCTTCTTCCATAATGGATTGCACATGAGCTTGCGCTCTTGTTTTAGCTTCTGCTTTCAAAGATTCCACCAATTCGTTTTTGGCTTCTTCCGCAGAATAGTTGGAGATTTTCTCCAACATTTCTACTTTTTGTGCGGTAGCAACGTTGAGCTCATGCTGCTTTTTTTCAAGAATTTCGTGTTTTTTGGAATAATCTGCGATTTGCTTATCCAAGTCTTTTTCTAATTTTCCGGTTTTGGAAAGTTCGTCATTTAGCTTTTGTTCTTTGTCTTTGATTCTTTTTTCGGCTTCCTGCATTTTTCTTTCTCTTGATTGAATATCTGCATCGTGCTGTGATTTCAATTCGAGAAATTTTTCTTTTGCCTGAACGTTTTTTTCTTTTTTAACAGCTTCTGCTTGAACCGTAGCTTTTTCTATAAGATTTTCGGCATTTTTCTTAGCGTCTTCAACGATAAATTTTGCTTTGGAGTTTAGCGAAGATTTTGAGAAAACCATTCCCAAAACTGCTCCCAAAACCAGCGCTATAATACCGACAATAATTGTGGTGGTCATATATATATATTGATTTTAAATGTTCTTCAAATTTTTAAATAAAAAAACCTACAATAATCCAGTGATTTAGAGTAAACTCCTAATCAACACGATTTGAGCTGATTTTCACTTTCTGTAATCTGCGTAAAGCAGCGCGCCATCAAGTGAACATTTGCCCGGTAATTGTTTAGCGTTGAGTTTACCTTTATTGTGTTAGAATTATTGTAGGCAGTTGGTGAGGAAAAGAAAAATCTACTTTTCCAATTCTTCCAATAATTGGTTAATTTTCATTAATCTTTCATTAGAAGCATTTATATTTTTTTCGTTCGTTAAAGAAGATATTTCTGCGTTGGTTCCCAATTTCAGGCAACACATGGCTAAAGCATCCTGCTTGTCTCGAACATCAAAATTCTGTTCAAAATCTTTAATCATATTTTCAATTTGCTTCCCTACTTTTCGTAATGTTTCTTCCTCAGCGGAAGGAACATTAAGCGGATAAATTCTTCCAGCGATATTTATCGTAATTCGTCTTACATCCATTACAATCCACTGTTTTGAAGTTGGGCAATGCAGGAATCTATTTCTTTTACTAACCGGTTTATATGATTTTTCATCAAACGGTTGTGTTCCGGGTTTCCTGACAATGATGAATAAAGTTTTATATTTTTTTGTTCTACTGCTAAAACCTGATTCTTTTCTCTTTCTTCATCGTATTTCTTCTGCAATTCTTCATGCTCTTTGCTCAGTTCCTCGAATCTTTCAGCCAGATTCCGGTAATTTTTATGAACGGTATAAACTCTTTTCTCCAGTTCTAAAAAATTATTCTCAAGATTTTTGAGCATTTCAGGTGTTTTATTCTAACATTTAAGCAAAAATATAAAAATTAAATTTTAAAGCGTAACAAAGTGCTATCTTTTTTTGAAGTATGAACAAAAAAAGAGAAGATTTTTTCAAATCTTCTCTAAATAAAAATATAAAAATTCTTTTATTCAAATTTAAGGATAAACATAAATCCTCTGGATTGAGCTGTAGAAATTGATTTAGCCCAATATGGAGGCGTCGTATTATCATCTGCCACCATTTCGTTATTGGTAAAGAAAGTTCCTCTAATAGCCGGTGTTAACTTAAATCTTCTAAAATAAAGTTGAACTCCCATTTCTGCTGTCCACGCAAAATTATTGGTTGTTGATCTGAAAACACCCTGCAAATTATCATCAGAACTTTTTGCATTGGATTGCAAATTCATGATATAATTGATACCTCCTGCAACATAAGGACGGGAATTATACCATCTGTTTCCGTGAACTTCAATTAAAACCGGGATATCCAAAAGCGTATGTTTAAGATTTCTTACTTTATCTTTTTCTGTAAGAACCATTGGCGTAAAAGGAGGATTTGAATCGCTTCCTGCACTGTATAAGTCGTTGCTTTGGGTTTCAAATCTTATTTCTCTTTGCACAAATTGCAAACCAGGTTCTAATCTTAAATCGAAATAATCATTCAGGCGCATTTTCCCGATAAGTCCGGCTCCAAAACCAGCGCTGGTTTTTGTAGAAACCAAATTATAATTTCCCAGCATTCCATAACGGGGATTAAGCACTAAATGATAATCGTACATTGCACCGTTCAGATAAAAACCCCAACTGAATTTTTGCTCATCAAAACTTTCCAAACGATCCATTCTGTTTCTGGTTCGGAATTGTGCATCTGCAAATGTTGCGATACCTAAAGATAACAAAACGAACGATTTCAATAAAATTTTATTCATAATTATTTAGTTGCTTTATAAATTGTGGCAATGCCCAAACTCAACTTTTTATATTCTACTTTTTTAAATCCTGTTTCCAGTAAAATTTGTTTCATTTTTTCACCAAAAGGAAAAGCGTTTACGGAATCCGGAAGATAAGTATATGCTCTATTATCTTTAGACACCAGCTTACCAATTAATGGTAAAATATTTTTAAAATAAAACATGTAAAGTGGTCCTAAAACGCCTTGAACTTTGGAAAATTCAAGAATAAAAACACTTTTACCGTCTTTCAAAACCCTTCTTAATTCTGAAAGTCCCTGTTTTAGATTTTCAAAATTTCTAACACCAAAAGCCACAGAAACTGAATCAAAACGATTGTCATCGAATGGAAGATTTTCAGCATCTCCTTTTTGCATAGAAATTCTGCCGTCTAAATTAAGTTTTTTTATTTTAATAATGCCAACATTTAACATTTGTTGCGACAAATCTAATCCTACCACTTTAGCGCCGGTTCCTTTTTCCACAGCTATGGCTAAATCCCCGGTTCCTGTAGCGACATCCAAAACTTCTTTTGGCTGATCCTCATTCATCCATTTCACCAGTTTTGTGCGCCAAAATTTATCGATTTGCATGGACAAAACATGGTTCAGCAAATCGTATTTAGGAGCAATGTTGTCGAACATGTCTTCTACTTCACTTTTTTTGCTTGCGCCAGAATTGTATGGTTTTACGTGTTCCAAATTTTAAAATTTATTGGTAATTTTCTTTATAAAAATTCAGAAAATCCTGCTTTCTGAAAATTTTTGTTCTAGATTCGGTCTTCTGAATATTTTTAATCAATTGATCATAATTTTCATCAATATTATAATAAAAATCTTCTGTATATAAGCGATTGGACAATTTTGGATTTCCCAAATAATGTTTGCCATCAATGATTGTTTTTTCAAGATTCAAAAGTAAAGAATCTTTCTTAATATCATAACCATAATATTGGGTATGTATATAATAATCATGATGTGTGATGTTCAATAATCCTCGATCTTTCGTTACTTGAAATGCAGAATCGAAAATCTCGTTTTTTTTATTATCAAAAACTTTTATTGAATTTTTCCCTTTTTCCATCTCTACTTTTACAAACTGTCCTGCAGAAATAATTTTCTCATCCCCATTATTAATTCTAAAATAATATGTTTTAGAAGTAGGATTATCTACCAGAAAATAATTTTTTTTGGACAAAAGCAAAAAATATATTCCAAACGATATTGCTACAGCTATGATAGCAATTAGTAAACCTCGTAAAGATGGATTATTTTTCATCCTTTTTGTAAAAATTTTTGCAAATTTAATAATATTTTTAATTTCCTGTTGAAGATAATATCCTTAACTTTGCTTTTATTTTTTAATCAGAATTAATGCCCAATACAATAATCATAGGCTCTGGAAGCCACATTCCGCAAAGGGTTATCGGAAGAAATCATTTCATGGATTCAAAATTTTATACGGATGAAGGTGATCTTATCGATAAGGACAACTCCGAAATTATTCAAAAATTTGTAGAAATTACAGAAATTGAAAACAGGCGCTACATTAATGATGATGAATTCAATTCTGACATTGGTGCACATGCTGCGAAAGAAGCTATTTATGATGCCCAAATTGATCCTGAAACTTTAGATTATATTATTTATGCCAGTAATTTTGGAGATGTCGGAAAAGATGGATTAAGCAATTTTATGCCTTCTATGTCGGCTCGTCTAAAGAACAAATTGGGAATAAAAAATAGAAAATGTGTGAATTATGACATGATTTTCGGTTGTCCAGGTTGGGTTGAAGCGATGATTTTGGCTGATTCTTTAATAAAAGCAAAAAAAGCAAAACTAATTTTGGTTGTAGGAAGCGAAACTTTGAGTAGAGTTACCGATCCTTATGATCGAAATAAAATGATTTTCGCTGACGGAGCTGGCGCCGTTGTTGTAAAAGCAACAGATGATGAAAATGTGGGAATTATTGCGGATTCTACCATTTGTGATAACGATGCAGAGTTAATGTATCTTGAAAATGCAGGTTCTTTAAATCCAGATTTTAAAGAAAACAAACATTACATCAGAATGCATGGTCGTAAAATTTACGAATATGCGTTGAAAAATGTTCCCCAAGCAATAAAAGACACCATTGATAAAGCGGGATTATCCATTGAAAATATCGATAAAATTTTAATTCATCAAGCCAATGCAAAAATGGATTATGCGATGATTGACCGTCTTCACCGTTTATACGATATTAAAGACTACGATCATTCCATTTCTCCAATGACCATTCAAGAATTTGGAAATTCTTCCGTAGCGACAATTCCAACCATGTATGATTTGATCATTAAAAATGAAATGAAAGGTCATCAGTTTAAACAAAAAGGAAATATTGTTTTCGCTTCTGTTGGGGCAGGAATGAATATTAACGCTATTGTTTACAAATTTCCCTAAATAAAATTTAACCCAATTAAAAAGCACAAATTAAAGTATTTTGTGCTTTTTTTCGTTTTTAATAATATGCAAAGAAACTTTTTGATCTTTACCGGGATTTTCTTTTTATTAGAATTCTACGTTTATCAGGCTTTTAAAACCATCACCGACAACAATTTTGCAAAAATTGGATATTGGATCATCACTTTAGCTGTATATGCTTTTATGATTTATGAATTACTGAATTTTCAACGTTCAGACCGGGATCATCAAAAAATTCAAATAGTAATATCCACTTTTTTAATTTTTATTCTTCCGAAAATCTTTATCGTATTATTTCTTTTTGTAGATGATGTAATGCGTTTTATAAAGTATGCTTATACTTTTTTTGTAGAAACCGAAAACTATTATCCCGAAAGAAGAAAATTTCTTTCATTTTTAGGAATAGGCCTTACTTCTTTACTTTCATTAGCTTTTATTGATGGTATTGCTTTCGGAAAATATCGACACAGGGCAAGAAAAGTAAAATTAAAAATCCCAGGACTTCCTGAAATTTTTAAAGGTTACAAAATTGTACAAATTTCTGATGTCCACAGTGGAAGTTTTCAAAATCCTGAAAAATTGAAATCTGCCATTGATCTCATCAATGAACAAAATGCCGATTTGGTTTTGTTTACTGGAGATATGGTGAATAATTACGCAGAAGAATTTCTTCCCTTTATTCCGCTTTTCTCTCAAATAAAATCAAAAGACGGAAAATTCTCGATTTTGGGAAATCATGATTACGGAGAATATGTAGGCTGGAAATCCAAAGAAGATAAAGAAAAAAACATCCCAAATCTTATTGAATTTCAAAAACGTGCAGGATTTCAAATGATGAGAAATCAAAACACCGCTATTGAAAAAAATGGAGAAAAAATTTACATTTTAGGCGTTGAAAACTGGGGTTTAAAACCTTTTCCACAATATGGAGATTTAGACAAAGCTTTGATTGGTGTTCCAAAAAATTCTGTAAAAATTTTAATGAGCCACGATCCAACGCATTTTGATGAAATTGTAAAAAAACATCCTGCAAATGTTCAGTTAACCCTTTCCGGACATACCCATGGAATGCAGTTTGGACTGGATTTAAAAAATATAAAATGGAGTCCCGTACAATAT
>JAEZWE010000039.1 GCA_023420435.1 Bacteroidota bacterium | reverse complement strand
AAACTCATGTGTGGACAGGTGTTGATGAATTCCGAAGGATTTTGGATGTAATTTTTAGTCACCAAATAAGCCCAAAACTGTTTTGAAATTTCGAACTGTTCCGCTATTTTTTCTGCTTTGGAAATTTCGATGTTTCCGTCTTCATTTTCAGGTGTATAATTCAGTTCGCAAAATGCGGAATGTCCGGTTCCGGCGTTATTCCAAGCATCGGAACTTTCTTGGGCAAATTTTCCCAATCTTTCAAAAATGGCAATTTTCAAATTGGGTTCCAATTCATGAAACAGCATTGCCAAAGTAGTACTCATCACTCCACCACCAATTAACGCAATATCATATTTTGGTTTGGGTGTTTTATTTCTCATTTCATTCATCATATCGTTCAGCAAAAAAAATTAATTGAGTTTCGCAGTGAGTTTTTTGAATTGTTTTTCAGGATTTTTCCCTTCATATAAAACACTATAAATGGTATCTACAATAGGGGTTTTAATATTTTTTTCTCTTGCTGTAGCATAGATACTGTCTGTGGCGTAATATCCTTCCGCAATCATATTCATACTTTGGATAGCTGATTTTACTGTATATCCTTTGCCGATAAGATTTCCTAAACTTCGATTTCTGGAAAAAAGTGAATAAGCTGTTACTAACAAATCTCCCAAATAAGCACTTTCATTAACATCTCTTGGCGCTTCGTAAATTGCTTCCAAAAAGGTTTCCATTTCTCGAATGGCATTGGAAACAAAAACTGCCGTGAAATTATCTCCATATCCTAAACCACTGGCCATTCCTGCTCCAATCGCATAAATATTTTTTAAAATAGCACTGTATTCATTTCCTAAAATATCTTTGCTGGAATGTACATTTATAAAATCCGAAGTGAAAATTTGATCTAATTTTTCAGAAATTTCTTCATCGGCTGCAGCAATGGTAAGATAGGAAAGACGTTCCATAGCCACTTCTTCAGCATGACAAGGGCCTGCAATAACCGCCTGATTTTTAAAACCAATTTTAAATTCATCTCTTAAATAATGCGCTACAACATCATTTACTTTTGGAACTATACCTTTAATGGCAGAAACAAAAATTTTATTTTCGCAATTTACCGACAATTGATCCATAGCATCTGAAAGATAAATAGACGGTGTTGCCAAAATAACAATGTCACAATCCGAAACCAAAGTATTGATATCGGTACAAAGTTTCAAATTCCGTAAATTAAAATTTACTGCGGTAAGATAAGTTGGATTATGACCCCGAAGTTCAATAGCTCCTTTTACAAATTCGTTTCGGACACACCAATGTACGGTTTTACAGTTTTCGACGAGCATTTTTACAATTGCTGTCGCAAAACTTCCACTTCCCAAAACACCAACTTTTACAGATTGCAGTGTTTTTTTGGAGGTTAATTTTTTATCTGTACTATAAGTCTTTTCAGAAGAATCTGTTTTTTTCTTTGCCATGATTTCCTATTGTGTAATCACAAATATAGCAAGTTTACCCATCCCTCAAAAAAATCATCAACTTTCAGGAATTATTAAAAACACAATGAAAAACCTACTTTTTGAATATTTTATAAATTATTTCTAATTATACTAAATTTTTGTTAAAAAAATATGGAATGTTTAATTTTTAGGTAAATTTGCCGTTTCAAATTTAGTAGCATACGATAAGTAAAATAATGAAGAAGTTTTTAAGAAACCGAAAAAAAGTAACCACCCTTCTCGGAATTTTAGCACTGATCGTTTTTTCTCAGGCATTAATTATTGCAAAATTATGGTCCGGAAAAACGGATAAAAATTACGAAGTAAATCTGGTAAAAATAAACACCCAAAAAGACAGTATCGATTTTTTGAAAATTAAAAATGATTTGGCTTTGGTGGATCATACGATTGGTGATTTGAATTTATTTCTTTCATCCAAAAATATTTCTAATACAAAAATCGAAATGTTGCACCAAGACAGCTTGTCCAGTTCTATCTATTTAGCTAAACAAAGCAATCGTTACAGTCAATATTTGGTTGATTTGCAAAATAAGCTTCAACAAGTTCCTTTGGGAATGCCCAGTGATGGTTATATTTCATCAAATTTTGGAAAAAGAGTTAATCCAATTCCGTACAAAACGGTTTTAGCGTCTGCAAAACCCGCATCAAAACCGACTGTTGCTTCGGTTCCTGTGGTTACAACTCCTGCAAGAAGAAAAGTGATTGATGCAAAAATTGTGGAAGAAAAAGACAGTGCGGGAAATATTAAAAAAGTGGTAATCCCAATTTATGCTCCGGAAACTAAAGAAAGCAAACCTGTTTCTGCACAGGCTTCAGCAACAATAAATGCAGTTCCAACGGTGACAAATTCAAAAAAAGTAGTTGTTCGTGAAGAAAACAATGCACCTGCAGAAAAAGATCAAATACAGTTTCATAAAGGAATTGATATTGCCGTAGCTTATGGAAGTGATGTTAAATGTACAGCTGCAGGAACGGTAATATTTGCCGGACAAAAAGGAGGCTATGGAAATTGCATCATTGTTTCGCATGGAAATGGTTTAGCCACACTTTATGCGCATCTTTCACAAATTTTGGTGGAAACCAATGATAAAATTAAAGTAAACCAAATTATCGCAAAATCCGGAAACAGCGGTCGTTCTACAGGTCCACATTTACATTATGAAGTT
>JAEZWE010000036.1 GCA_023420435.1 Bacteroidota bacterium | reverse complement strand
ATTTGTACCCGATGGAATTTCCGACCAATTAAAATCACATGGAACTTCAAAATTTCTTCTGAACGAAACTTTTAAGCACTGTAAAGCTATTGCAGTAAATGGAAACGGAAAAGCATTATTACAAAACACAGATATCCCATTAGATAAAAAAGATAGAGCTCTGCTAATTGACAAAAAACCGGAGGATTTTATCAAAGCAATCGCTGCGGGAAGGAATTGGGAAAGAGAGCTGGACCCTATAGTTCCTGCATAATAATAATTAATATTTGGTATCTATGTAGTTATGATTATTTACATAAAAGTTATCATTGAACAAGATATAAAATAATAAAATAACAGATAGTGCAAAGGATTGACTGATTTATATTTAACAGGAAAATCACTTAAATGTTTAGAAAATATGCATTTTGAGGTGAAATCGGTTTAAGTAAAATCATAATAGACATTCAGAAAATCAAATTTGTGAAATAGACGAAACGATAGTTTATGTAAAATTAAAACCATGTTGTTTGGCTTATACTAAAATAAACTTAGGTAGATTTCATGAAAAAAGAAGTGTATAATTAGGAAAAATCTGTTTACTCTTAAAACCGCCGCTTTTCTATTTTTTTTGTGAAAAAATTTAATCTGTTACAGAAAAGTTCTTGAGTTGGAAAAAAATAATTTGCTCCAAAACTGTTTACGAAAACTTGAAAAAATGAGTGAGAAAATTGCTATTTGAAGATTTGGTTCCATAAGAAAGATAATATTATTCATATTCAATAGATTTTGAGCGAACATACCCAAAGAATTAAAGAAGAATTGGTAATTAATTTTCTAAAAAAATGAAAGATGCTATTCCAAAACAAATTGAAGGAAGCTTTAGTGATACAGTTTCAGAAGTAAATTTTGAAACTGTAGCTGAAGCCAAAATCCATTTTGAAGCCGTGAAAAATAGATTTCTTGATATTAATTCCTGGGAACTTTTTGCTGGTGAGCAAAAAGCATCATTTTCGCTGAGAGACAAAGAAGGAAATCTATTACTGGAAACTCCGCAGGAAGAAAATTATCTCAGAATTGAAATTCCAGGATTTAAAAATGCATGTGGAGAAGGTTTTGATTGGGTAATAATTGAAAAAATTGAAGAAGAAAGCACGCCATCAATTGAAAGTGTTTTTATTCGGGTACGACCAATTTCAGATCCTACAAAACAAGAGAATAAAACCGCTCATTTCTTTTGTGATAAGGCAACTTGCACCTTTATAATTAAACGTATTGGAAGCAACATATTTGCAGAAGTCCACGGTAGAAATGAAGAACCAAATATTCAACATTTAAACTTTAGTGAAAAAGCCAGAAATTTTCTCGTTGCAATGGGTGGCATTCTTGGAGGCAGCAAATTTCAGTGGAAATCATTAACTGAAGGTCTTATCAAAAAAAAAAATAAATTCAGGGAGTGTTTTTCTCCTGCATTTTTTTCCACGGAATAAAATAAAAGTATGGTTCTTGATTTATGAACTTTAAATTGAATTCTTCGGCTGTAAGATAAATTCCCTCTTGATCCATGGCAATTCCTTCAATTTGTCCAAGACTAGTGGCTGTCCCTAAATAATATTTTTGTGATTTAGAATTGAAAAATTTGCCGTTTTCATCTTCATGAAAAACCGTTAAAAAAATTTCAGTTTTCTTGGTATAACCAATGAGATAGAGTTTTTTATCAAAATAGGAAGCATCTGTTACCAAATATCCTATATTATAGGTTTCGTATTTTTGGGCGGGTTGGTTTTCAGAAATTTCAGGATCAATAATATAGTGTGTTGTATTTTTCGACTTCCATTCTTTTGTAAAAAGATGAATTTTCCCTTTGATAAAAACCATAGATTCTGCATCCCAATTATGATGATGCGCTTTTGGAGCAAAATCTTTTTGTTCAGGATAAAAAAAAGAAATTATTTGGTTATCCCTTTGAGCGTTGTTAGAGCTTTGAGCTCTAACAATGCTGTCTAAAGTAATTTTATAAATTTTCAAATCCTTTCTTGACCCCTCATTATTGCCAAAATCGCCAATAAATAGATCTAAAGAATCTGAAGTAATTGCTTCCCAATCTTTATTTTCTAAATCAGTTTTTAAAGTTTTTAAAATTTTACCGGAATGATGATCCATTTGAAAAATTTCGGAACTGTTTCCACTATCGTTAATGGTATAAAGTTTTTCATTAAAAAAAGCTAGTCCTGAAGTTTCTTTCAAAGAATCTGAAAGTGTTGAAACCTTGTACTTCTTAATTTTTAACCATTCAAAATTATTTTGCGCTACAAAGTTCATAAAAAAGAAAAAAGAGAAAAGGACAAATATTTTTTTCATGAAAATTTTATTAAAATAACACGGAGAAAATTTAACTATATTTCGGTTCTTCGCACCTCAAAATTCCTTATCACTTTCCGCTACCAATATTTCGCGACTGCTTCGCTTCCTCTATTCCGCTGTTTTATTCGCCAATTGTCCGCAAGCTGCGTCGATGTCTCCACCTCTACTTCTTCGTACTAAAACTGTGATTCCTGCTTTTTCCAATTCTCGAACGTAGCGGTTTTCGGCTTCTATACTTCGGTGGTCGAATTTTCCTTCGCCAATTGGATTGTATTGAATGAGATTTACTTTGGAAGGAACTTGTCGACAATATTTAATCAAGGCTTTGATGTCTTCGTCTTTATCGTTAATTCCACCCCAAACACAATATTCAAAAGTAATGACAGAACCTGTTTTCTGATACCAATATTGCAAACTTTCCATAATTTCTGTAAGTGGAAATTTTTCAGAAAAAGGCATGATTTCGTTTCTGGTTTTTTCGATGGCAGAATGTAAACTTAAAGCCAGTTTAACTTTCAGTTCTTCATCAGCCAACATTTTAATCATCTTCGGAATTCCCGATGTGGAAACCGTAATTCTTCGCGGAGACATTCCCAAACCTTCCGGTTTTGTTATTTTTCGGATGGCTTCAACCACGTTTTTGTAGTTCATCATTGGTTCTCCCATTCCCATGAACACAATATTTGAAAGAGGTCTGTCGAAATACATTTTCGATTGTTGGTCGATTAAAGCAACCTGATCCACAATTTCTGCAACTTCCAAATTCCGCATCCTTTTGAGTTTTGCGGTGGCGCAAAATTCACAATTTAAAGAACAACCTACTTGTGAAGAAACACATGCTGTGGTTCGGGTTTCGGTAGGAATTAGAACCGATTCCACCAACAATCCGTCGTGTAATTTCACTCCGTTTTTTATCGTTCCGTCTTTGGATTTTTGAAGTAAATCAACCGCAACAGGTTTTATTTCAAATTCTTGAGAAAGTTTATCCCGCAAATCTTTGGAAAGATTCGTCATTTCTTCAATCGAATGAAGGTTTTTACTCCACAACCAATCGTAAACCTGTTTCGCACGGAATGGTTTTTCACCGATTTCTTTGAAATAATCGGTTAATTGTTCGAGGGATAATGTTCGGATGTCTTTCAATTCAAAATTTTTGCAAAGATAAGCGTTTGCATTAATTTAATAAAAAAGCTCCCAAAACTGGGAGCTTAAAAAATTCATCTTTTTTCTTTCAGTGACCATCCTGTTTGTAAACCGATAATGAAAATCACCATCAGAAGTTCGCCAATGGCGAGAAGTGTATCTCCGGGAACTCTTCCCCAACGTAACGTTTGCATGATATCGGTCTGCATAAATTCTGCGGAACGCGCATACCAATACCCTTCTTTGATGGAAGCAACAGATTGCATAATTCCGATTGGAAGTAAACTGGTGGTTACCATTACAAAAAGTCCGATGTTTGTAAGCCAGAATGACCATCCCATTAATTTGTCGTTCCACTGTCTTTCAGGATATAAACCTCGAAGAACGAACAGCATTAGACCTATTCCTAAAATTCCGTATACTCCAAACAGGGCAGCATGGCCGTGAACTGCAGTGGTATTCAACCCTTGAATATAATACAATGCAATTGGTGGATTGATGGCAAATCCGAAAATTCCGGCACCTAAGAAATTCCAAAAACACATTGCGATGAAGCAGTAGATTGGCCATTTGTAGGCTTTAATCCATTTTGTGGATTTGGAGATTTGATAGTTTTGGTAAGCTTCATATCCAATTAAAACCAACGGAACAATTTCCAATGCGCTGAATGTCGCACCCAAAGCTAAAACTGCAGTTGGTGTTGCGCTGAAATACAGGTGATGGAAAGTTCCTAAAATTCCGCCCGCCAGGAAAATAATTGTTGAAAATAGAACGGCATTGGTTGCAGATTTCAATCTCAATAATCCTAATCTTGTGAACAAGAAGGCAGCAACTACGGTCGCAAAAACTTCAAAGAAACCTTCTACCCAAAGGTGAACAACCCACCATCTCCAATATTCTGCAATCGCCATGTGTGTTTGTCTTCCGTACATTAATCCTGCTCCATAAAACAAAGCAATAGCGATGGATGAGAGTAAAAACAAGGTCAATAAGTGACGGTTTTCGTCTTTTTTTCTTAAAGCAGGAAGCAAAGCTCTTGTCATTAAAACAAGCCATAAAATTAATCCTACCAAAAGTAAAATTTGCCAAATTCTTCCCAGTTCTACATATTCGTAGCCAGAATGTCCCCACAAGAAATTATCTACATAACCCAATTTCTGCATTACTCCAAACCATTGTCCTGCCAATGAACCTAAGACAACAATTAACAGTGCTGCAAAGAGAACATTTACTCCTAATTTTTGAAATTTCGGTTCGTAACCAGAAACTGCAGGTGCAATATATAGTCCTGTAGCTAACCAAGAAGTAGCGATCCAGAAAATTGCCAGCTGAACGTGCCAACTTCGGGAAATAGACTGCGGTAAAAACTGATCTAACGGAATTCCGTAAAATGCACTTCCTTCCAC
>JAEZWE010000009.1 GCA_023420435.1 Bacteroidota bacterium | reverse complement strand
ATGATTCTGCTGTTTGGGAAACGACGACTGAACTTGGTGCAGCAGGCGCAATAGCATCAGTAGTTTCAGACCAAATTAAATTCACCCATTCCGGATGATCGATAAAAGGATTTCTGGTTTTTTCAACAGCAAAAACGGCATTGTTACGATCAGTTTCACGAACAGAAACCGGATCAAGCGTATTCCAATCTTTCAACATATTGATATACCAACTTTCATAACCACTTTCTTCATTTCCATCTAAAGGATTCGTGGAAAGCATAAAATTGAAAGAATTTAAAGATCCTTCATAGCGTGTAATAAAATACAAAAGAAATCTTGCAACATCTCCTTTAAACTCATCAATAGGCTCATAAACAGTATTGGTATAACCCGGTGTTATTGATTTTCCTAATTTACTTCCATTGGAAACAATACAAGGAGTCGTGTTTGGAGAATTACAATTATGGGAAGTTCCGTTATTTTCCAAACCTGTTGTTCTTCCATAAGGATAATTACTTCTTAACTGATTTATTCTTGCATCCGTAGGAATTAAGTAATGAATATCAGAATACATAGGATAAATTCCGTAATAGGTAGATTGCGGCATTCCATGTTCTTTATTAAAACCTAAACCTTCAGAATTGGCACTTCCTATATTTTGGGTGAAATTGTATTCCAGTTCTGCGCCTGTAGGATTTTCTGTATAAATATCCAAAACAGAATTATTATTTTCATAATAACTGTCTTTATCAGTATTCACATAATAATCTACAATATCCGAATAATTATAGGAATAAACTTTCGTGGACAAAATTTCATGAAGTTTGGTTTTTAGCGCATAACCGCTTAAACCTGCTGTTCCATCGTAATAACCCGCAGGAACTTGCGAAAAAGCAATAACAGGCAAAAAAATTGCCGTAAGAATATATTTTTTCATGAAGGTAACTTTCTATTTTCAACGCAAAAATAAGGATAATTTAATTAGTTGAGTTTTAATAAAATCTTTCGAATCCGAAACAAGATCTTTTATCAGCATTACTTCATAATTTTTTATATACCGTCAATTTAATTATATTTGGAATCTCAAATTATACAGATGAATCACGACATTAAAATGATTGCCGAAACGGCACGCGAATTCGCAGAAAAAAATATCCGTCCAAATATCATGAACTGGGATGAAAGCCAAACTTTCCCGGTTGAACTTTTTCACCAATTAGGAGAAATGGGATTTATGGGAATTGTAATTCCTGAACAATATGGCGGTTCTGGATTGGGTTATCACGAATATGTTACGATTTTAGATGAAATTTCACAAGTTGATCCATCAATAGGACTTTCATTAGCTGCACATAATTCACTTTGCACCAATCATATTTATGAATTTGGAAATGAAGAACAGCGAAACAAATGGCTTCCACAACTGGCTTCAGGAAAAGTAATCGGAGCTTGGGGATTAACAGAACATAATACAGGTTCAGATTCTGGAGGAATGTCCACAACCGCAGTAAAAGACGGAGATGAATGGATAATTAACGGTGCTAAAAATTTTATTACCCACGCTATCTCCGGAAATATTGCAGTGGTAATGACAAGAACCGGAGAAAAGGGAGCCAAAAATAATTCTACCGCATTTGTTTTGGAGAAAGGAATGCCAGGTTTTACTTCCGGTAAAAAAGAGAATAAACTGGGAATGAGAGCTTCCGAAACCGCTGAATTAATTTTCGATAATGTAAGAGTTCCGGATTCTCACCGTTTAGGGGAAGTTGGTGAAGGTTTTAAACAAGCTATGAAAATTTTGGATGGCGGAAGAATTTCCATTGCTGCACTATCTTTAGGAACTGCAAGAGGAGCTTACAAAGCTGCGTTAAAATATGCTAAAGAAAGACATCAATTTGGAAGACCAATTTCAGATTTCCAAGCGGTAAATTTTATGTTGGCTGATATGGCAACTGAAATTGATGCGGCTGAATTATTGATTCAACGTGCATCAACGCTAAAAAATGCAAAACAAAAAATGACAAGAGAAGGAGCAATGGCAAAATTGTATGCTTCTGAAGCTTGTGTAAGGATTTCAAATAATGCAGTACAAATTTTTGGAGGTTATGGTTATACCAAAGACTTCCCTGCTGAAAAATATTACAGAGATTCAAAACTTTGTACCATTGGTGAAGGAACTTCCGAAATCCAAAGATTGGTTATTGGTAGAGATATCACACAGTAAAAAATCTAAAAATATAATAAGCCGGTTTTTAAACCGGTTTTTTTGTGGCTTTCATTTTCTAATTTTTATATTTGCTTAAATAAAATTTTTAATGGAAAAGATCGATTCACTGAATCAAGTTGCTGAATTTCACAAAACTTTTAACGCTCCTATTTTAGATACTCCACAAATTCCTTCACCACAACGATGCGAACTTCGGGTTTCATTACTTCAGGAAGAATTAAATGAATTAAAACAAGCAATTGAAGATAATGACATTGTAGAAATAGCGGATGCTTTATGTGATTTGCAATACGTTTTAAGCGGCGCAGTTTTGGAATTCGGACTTGGCAATAAATTTGTTGAGCTTTTCAACGAAGTTCAGCGTTCCAACATGTCAAAAGCTTGTGAAAGCGAGAAACAAGCTCAGGAAACCGTTGATTTTTACAAAGAAAAAGGTCAGGAAAGTTTTTATGAAAAATCGGGTGAAAAATTTAATGTTCACCGA
>JAEZWE010000060.1 GCA_023420435.1 Bacteroidota bacterium | reverse complement strand
AACTATAACTGTCCAGGTCAACTAGTGATTTCCGGGGAAACTTCAGCGGTTGAAAAAGCTTGTGAAAAATTAAAAGAAGCAGGTGCAAAAAGAGCACTGATCTTACCTGTAAATGGAGCATTTCATTCACCATTAATGATGCCGGCTCAAGAAAAATTAGCCATTGCAATAGAAAATACGAAATTTAGAAAAGCTACAATTCCGGTTTATCAAAATATTACAACAACAGCGGTTTCTGATCCGGATGAAATTAAGAATAATTTAATTGCCCAACTTACAGGTCCAGTAAAGTGGACGCAAAGTGTGCAAAATATGATAAAAGAAGGGGCAACTCAATTTATTGAAGTAGGCCCAGGAAAAACCTTGCAAGGTTTAATTAAGAAAATTGACAGCGAAGTTTCAGCAGCTTCAGTTCTATAAAAAAATAAAGCTACTTTTAAGTGGCTTTTTTTATATTTTGAATTTTGGAAAAAAGAGGAAAAATATTTTCACCAGGAAAACTTTTATTAACTTCTGAATATGTGGTTTTGGATGGGGCAAAAGCTTTGGCAATACCAACCAAACAAGGTCAGGAATTTTTTTTTGAAGAAATTCAGGACGGTTTATCCATCGTAACATGGGAAGCCCTTCATTTAGGAAAACCATGGTTGGAAGTAAAAATAGACTATTCATCTTGGGAAATCTTATCCTTCAACTTAGATCTTCCTTCACAATTTATTCTTCAAGTTTTAAAAAATGTACAAAAGTTATCTGAGGAAAAATTCCAATACAAAAATTCATATCAACTAAAAACCAATTTGCAGTTTCCGCCAAATTTCGGTTTTGGAAGCAGTTCCACATTAATGAATAATTTGGCAGATTGGGCAGAAATTGATGCTTTTATTTTGAATGAATTATGTTTGGGAGGAAGTGGTTATGATATTGCTGTAGCTCAAAAAAAAGCACCTATTATTTTTCAAAATAATAACGGAATTAAAAATGTGGAAGTGGTAAATTTTTCGCCGACTTTTCAAAATGAACTTATTTTTGTTCATCTCAATAAAAAACAAGACTCCAGAGAAGGTATCAATCTTTACAAAAGAAAAGAGAAATCAGTAAATTTAATTGAAGAATTCACTGAGATTACAGAAGCGGTAATTAAAACAGATGATTTGGAGGTTTTTTCAAATTTAATGGAAATTCACGAAACCAAACTTTCTCATTTTTTATCCATTCCAACACTTAAAGAATTGCACTTTAGCAATTGTCCTACATTTATAAAAAGTTTAGGAGCTTGGGGCGGCGATTTTTTTATGACATCCAGGTTTGATGGTTATAAGGACTATTTTTCGGGGAAGGGTTTTTCAACTGTTTTAGATTGGAGTGATATAAAATATTGATATACAGTAACTTACTTTTTTATTTTTTTCTTGTCATTTCTGACTTATATCATTACTTTTAAAACCATTAGTTTTTTTACAAAGAATTAAATTTGTATTCATAGAATAAAAAAGTAAAAACAGTTATGAAAAACATCAAAATTATTCAACAATTACACGATTTAGGAATCACCGGTTACGAAGAAGTGGTATATAATCCTTCTTATGAGCAACTTTTTAAAGCAGAAACATCCACAAGAAATCTAGGTTATGAAAAAGGTGCTGTAACAGAATCTGGAGCCATGGCGGTAAAAACAGGTGTTTTTACAGGAAGATCTCCAAAAGATCGTTTTATTGTGAAAGATGATGTTACTAAAGATACCATTTTTTGGGACGGAAAAGTAAATCTGCCAACAACACCGGAAGTTTTTGAACATTGTAAGAAATTGGTTTTAAAACAGCTTTCTAAATCTAAGAAAATTTATGTTGTGGATGCTTTCTGCGGAACAAATCCAGATACCAGATTAAAAGTAAGGTTTATTATGGAAGTGGCATGGCAAGCTCATTTTGTGACCAATATGTTTATTCGTCCTTCAAATTATGAGCTGGAAAATTTTGGAAATCCGGATTTTATCGTCATGAATGGTTCTAAAACAACCAATCCTATATGGAAAGAACAAGGTTTGAATTCAGAAAACTTTGTCATGTTCAATCTTACTCAGAAAATGCAGATTATTGGCGGAACTTGGTATGGTGGAGAAATGAAAAAGGGAATGTTTGCGATGATGAACTATTTCTTGCCGTTAAAAGGTATGGCATCTATGCATTGCTCCGCAAATGTTGGAGATGAAGGAGATGTTGCCCTTTTCTTCGGACTTTCCGGAACTGGAAAAACCACTCTTTCTGCAGATCCTAAAAGATATCTAATTGGAGATGACGAACATGGATGGGATAATAACGGTGTTTTTAATTATGAAGGAGGTTGTTATGCCAAAGTAATTGATCTTTCTGAAGATAAAGAACCCGATATTTATAGAGCGATTAAACGTGATGCACTTTTAGAAAATGTGGTTGTAAATGAATATGGTGAAATTGATTATAAAGACGGATCCATTACAGAAAATACCAGAGTTTCTTATCCAATTTACCATATTAATAAAATTGTTTTACCATCTAAAGCAGGACACGCTAAAAAAATAGTTTATTTGTCTGCAGATGCTTTTGGAGTTTTACCCCCGGTTTCCATTTTATCCGATGAACAAGCACAATATCATTTCCTTTGTGGTTATACTTCAAAATTGGCTGGTACCGAAAGAGGAATTACAGAACCAGAACCTTCATTTTCACCAGCTTTTGGGGAAGCTTTCTTAACGTTACATCCTACCATGTATTCCAAAACTTTGATTGGTAAAATGAAAGAACATGGCGCAAAAGCATATTTGGTAAATACAGGTTGGAACGGAACAGGAAAAAGAATTTCTTTAAAAGATACCAGAGCAATTATTGATGCTATTATAGATGGATCTATTGATAATGCTCCTAAAACTGTAGTCCCAATTATGAATCTTGAAATTCCAACTTCACTTCCTAATGTATCGGAAGGAATTTTGGATCCTCGTGATACCTATAAAGATGCTTCGGAATGGGAATCTAAGGCAAAAGATTTAGCTGCGAGATATATTAAGAATTTTGAGCAATATTGTGATAATGATGAAGCAAAAAAATTAGTTGCTGCAGGTCCTCAAATTTAATTTTTTTTAAAATACAGTAAAAAGTCCTCAATTTAGAGGACTTTTTTTATTTTAGACTTAATAAAGCAATTCTGTAAACATTCATTCCAAAACCGGAAATTATGCCATGGCAATAAGGTGCAGTGACCGATTTTTGCCGAAACTCTTCTCTTTGATAAATATGACTGATGTGAACTTCAATTTTTTTCTTTTGAATATTTTTTAAACAATCTGCAACAGCATAGGAATAGTGAGAAAAAGCACCGGGATTAATAATTAGTGCATCGAAGTCTTCATTCTGCAAACGGTTAATAATCTCTCCTTCAGAATTGGATTGAAAATAATCGAGGTCGAAACCCGTAAATTCAGTTTTTAGACTTTCTAAGCAATCTTCCATAGAAACGGTGCCGTAAATTTCAGGTTCTCTTTTACCAAGAAGATTAAGATTAGGCCCGTTGATAATTAAAATTTTCATAAATATTTCAATTTCTTAAATATACAAAAAACAAAAAAACCTCCAGAATTTCTGAAGGTTTTTGTAGCCCGTAGGGGAATCGAACCCCTCTTACCAGAATGAAAATCTGAGGTCCTAACCGATAGACGAACGGGCCTTAGGTTTTTATAATTAAGCTAAACCGTTTACGTGTTTAGTTAATTTGCTTTTTAAGTTTGCCGCTTTGTTTTTGTGGATAATATTTTTCTTAGCCAATTTATCCAACAAAGAGATTACCTTAGGAAGTTGTTCAGCTGCTGCTTTTTTGTCTTCTTCAGTTCTCAAAACTTTTACTGCTGTTCTTGCAGTTTTGTGATAGTATCTGTTACGAAGTCTTTTAACCGCGTTTTGTCTGATTCTCTTAAGTGCTGATTTATGATTTGCCATATCGTTTCCTAAATGTGGGTGCAAAGATATATATTATTTTTTAATCTCCAAATATTTTTTAAAAAAAATCAAAAAATATTTTAGTAGCCTATAGGGGAATCGAACCCCTGTTGCAAGAATGAAAATCTTGAGTCCTTACCAC
>JAEZWE010000190.1 GCA_023420435.1 Bacteroidota bacterium | reverse complement strand
ACTTATGACAAAGAAACCCATAACAGCATCAACAGTGAAAAGCAAAAATTTTATAATGAATGGGTTTCTCAGCAACTGCATGAATTAAAACAATATCAATAAATTGAAATTTTTAGAAAATATTTTTACAGAATTACTTCATCAAAACCGTGATTTATCGGGGTTTAACATTATTCTGCCAGGAAAAAGACCCATTGTTTTTATTCGCAGAATTTTGGAAGAAAAAAAATATTCAGGATTTCTACCTGATTTTTTTACTATTGAAGATTTAATAAATGAAATTTCAGGAAAACAGGAAATAAAAGGAATTTCACTTTGGCTGTTTGCTTTTGAGGTTTATAATAGTTTGACTATTAACCCTAAAGATGATTTTTCAAATTTCTTAAAATGGTTCCCAACCTTGCAGAAAGATTGGGACGATATGTTGAAATTTTCTAGTAGCGATACGGAAATTCTTCAATATATGTTTGATGAAGAACGCATTAAAGTTTGGGCAGAAAATTTAAACCCAGATGAAGAAGTTCCCCGAAAAAAATATTTGAATTTCTGGAAAAACATGAATGTTTTTTTACCGGTTTTAAAGCAAAAACTTCAGGAAAAAAATTGGGCAACTTCCGGAATGATTCACGAAGAAGCACGTCAAAAAATTGAAAAATTTGCAGAAAAAACTCAGAAACAATTTATTTTCTGTGGGTTCAATGCATTTACTCCGGTAGAAGAAAAATTGGTAAAATCGCTTTTACAATGGGATAAAGCGCAAGTTTTTTTTCAAGCCGATTCGTATTACATGAACGATTTACGACAAGAATCCGGAAAATTTCTTTGCGACTACAAAAATTGGAAAGAGTTTAATGAAAGTCGTGAATTTAATTGGATTGGGAACGATTTTTCGAAAGAAAAAAACATTAAAGTTTTTGAAGCCTCAGGAAATATTGCCCAAACTAAAATTCTTCCAGAAATTATTGAAAATATTAAGAATGATATCGAAGAACTTTCCGATACTGCGGTTGTTTTGCTGGACGAAAATTTACTTCCGGCAACTCTGGATGCACTAAAAAATGTGGAAAACCTCAATATAACGATGGGTTTTCCTTTAAAAAATTTGAGTTTCAGTAATGCGGTAAAACATCTTTTCCACCTTCAAAAGCAGTTGGAAAAAAAGGATTCCACCTATTATTATAACGATATTTTTCCTATTTTAGAAGAAATCCCTGCGAATGAAAATGATAAAATTTTAATAACCAATTTTAAAAATTTCATTGAGGAACGTAATATTGTTTATATCTCCAAATCTAATATTGAAGATTATCTTTCGGAATTAAGCTATTTCTCTCTTTTGAAAAAAGCGAGTTCAGGAAAAGTTTTTTTAAAACAATTCATTGAATTTTGTAAAAATTTGAAATTTTATGAAATTGATGATATTCAATATGAAAATATTTCTCATTTTGAAAACGCTTTTAAACTGATTATTAATCATTTAGAACCGTATTCTTTTGATATCACGATGGATACTTTGGAATCATTGGTTAATCAGCTCGTGAATTCCGAAACGATTGATTTTCAGGGAGAACCTTTGCAGGGATTACAAATTATGGGACTTTTGGAAACCAGATTACTGAATTTCAAAAATGTCATCATGCTTTCGGTGAATGAAGGTAAACTTCCGCTGGGAAATTCTCAAAACACGTATCTTCCTTTTGATGTAAGAAATCATTTTGGATTGCATACTTATCTGGAAAATGACAGCATTTATGCCTATCATTTTTACCGATTATTGCAGGAAGCAGAAAACATTTATTTGTTGTACAATGGTTTGGGAAGTGGTGTAAATACGGGTGAAAAAAGCCGTTTTATAACACAAATGGAAATGGAAAGTTCACATAAAATTGAGCATATTGTGATAGAAAATACTTCTGAACCTGTTTCTGAAGAAAATATCGTGATTGAGAAAACATCTTCCGTTTTACAAAAACTTGAAAAATGGAAAGAAAGAGTTTCAGCTACTCATCTCACCAGTTATTTGTATAACCCTGTAGATTTTTATCTGAATAAAGTTTTGAACACTCGCGAAACCAACGAAATTGAAGAAGAATTATCGGTAAGAAATTACGGAAATTTAGTTCATTATTCACTTCAAGTAATTTATGAAAAACTTGTTGGTAAATTATTATTAGAAAGTGATTTAGAAAAATCAATTAAAGAAATAGATCAAGCGATTGAAATTGCAATTGAAAACCTAAAACATCAACCCGAATTTTATGAAAAAGGGATGAATTTCATTCATAAATCTATCGCTAAAAAAGTAATTCAAGCTATTCTGAATTACGATTTAGAACTGATAAAATCCGGAAATTCATTGAAAATTTTAGCTCTGGAAAGCAATTTTGAAAATGTAGAATTCTTCCTGAACGAAGAAAAAACAGAGAAAGTTAATTTCTACGGATTTATCGACCGCATTGATGAACTTAACGGAAACATCAGAATTATCGATTATAAAACCGCAAAAACCAAAGATTTAAAACTGAAAATTGAAGATAAAAATATCGAAGATTATTTGTTAAGCGATGCTAAAAAACAGGCGATTCAATTGTGTATTTATAATTATGTAGCCGAAAAAATGGCCGAATTTTCAGGAAAAGAAATCCAAAACGGAATCTGGAGTTTTGCAGAAGTAAACAGGGGAGTTGTTCCTTTGGAATTTGTGAAAGGAGATTTGCAAGATGCGATGATTTCTATCAAAAATATAATTTTAGAAATCTTGAATCCGGAAATTCCGTTTGAGGAGAAAAAGAAAGTGGAGTATAGCTAACTCCACTTTTTTTATTTTTTAGATTTTTTATAACGTTTTTCAGTGTACCACCAAATCCAAAAAGAATAAAGAAAACCTAATGGAATATAAGATAATGACATATATACAATGTAATTCCATTTATCAGGATTTTCCCGATCAATAAAATAGGTCATTATCCCATTTACTACAGCCATGATTACCCCAAAAGCAATTCCGTGAGTAAGAATAAATTTTGTTTTTCCTTTTGATCGGGTTTCTTCCCAATTTTTTAATTCACTATTGGTCATTTTTTTTAATTGTTTTCCATTGATAAAAGTACCATACAATAAAATGAGTAAAGAAAATTAAAAGAAATAAAATACCATAATATTTCAAAAGTCGAATTTCTTTTGCTCCATATCTTTCAATCAAAAAATACAAGACAATAAAAAGCAAAGATTGTAAAAACGAAAACTTCAATGATATTTTAAATCTATCGCTCATTTCATTTACCCAAAAGCATTAATTCCGGTTACATCCAAACCTGTAATTAATAGATGAATATCGTGGGTTCCTTCATAAGTAATAACCGATTCCAAATTTGCAGCGTGTCTCATCATCGGAAATTCTCCCATAATTCCCATTCCACCCAACATTTGTCGGCTTTCTCTTGCGATGTCAATTGAAATTTTCACATTATTTCTTTTAGCCATAGAAATTTGCGCAGGTGAAGCTTTATGAGCATTTTTCAAATTTCCGAGTTGCAAACACAGCAATTGCGCTTTTGTAATTTCGGTTAAAAATTCGGCTAATTTCTTTTGCTGAAGCTGGAAAGAAGCAATGGGTTTTCCAAATTGTTTTCTTTCTTTAGAATATTGTAAAGCGGTACAATAACAATCAATGGCTGCACCAATAACGCCCCACGAAATTCCGTAACGAGCTGAATTTAAACAAGAAAGAGGTCCTTTTAATCCTTCAACTTTTGGAAGCATATTTTCTTTTGGAACTTTTACATTTGCAAAAACCAATTCCCCAGTCTTGGAAGCTCTTAAACTCCATTTGTTGTGCGTTTCTGGTGTGGTAAATCCTTCCATTTCACGTTCTACAATTAATCCGCGAACTTTTCCGTCTTCACCTTTTGCCCAAACAACAGCGATGTCACAAAGTGGAGCATTGGTAATCCACATTTTGGCACCATTCAACAAATAATAATCTCCTTTATCTTCGTAATGCGTTTCCATGGAACTTGGATCAGAACCATGATTTGGTTCCGTTAAACCAAAAGCTCCAATCATATCTCCGGAAGCTAATTTTGGTAAAAATTTTCTTTTTTGTTCTTCAGAACCAAATTCATTGATAGGAAACATCACCAAAGAACTCTGTACTGAAGCTGCAGAACGAACTGCAGAATCTCCTCTTTCCAATTCCTGCATTATTAAACCGTAGGAAATTTGATCCAAACCAGCTCCTCCATATTCTTCAGGAATGTATGGTCCTAAAGCACCAATATTTCCCAATTCTTTCATCAAACCCGGAATATCGGTATGATTTTGCGCTGCATCATCAATTTTTGGCATTACAAAACTTTCTACCCAATCTCTTACAGATTGACGTATAAGTCTGTGTTCTTCAGTTAGTAACGCATCCATTCCATAATAATCCGGAATACTGTTCAAAGGATAATAAGACATACTTTTTAGTTTGCTCCAATGTACGTTTTTTCAAAATTTTGAGAAAATTTATTGTGATTTTTACAAAAAAAAAGAGAACCAAATTTCTTTGATTCTCCTCTCTATGAATAATTTTCTACTAATTTGTAGCTTTATCAATCTCATTTTTGGCATCATGAGCGGCATCTTTTGTAGCATCCCAAGCATCATCTGCCCAATTTTTTGTTTTATCCCAAGCGTCAGCAACGGCATCTTTAGTATCTTCCCAAGCGTCAGAAATGTTGGCTTTAGCTCTTTCTGTCCAACCTTCAGCAGTTGGTTCTAAATTTTTTTCGCGTTGTTCACGGATATAATCTCTCGCTCTGTCTGCATAATTATCAATTTTCCACTGTGTTTTGTCTATTGCATTTTCAGCTCTGTTTAAATTCTGATTGTCCATAATGTTTTGTTTTAAATTAAAAATTTTTTGATTTTTTGTAAAATATTTGCAACAAGATTTATTCCTACTATACGTTAACATTATGTTAAATATAGGCTATATGGAAATTATGTAAATTTGATTTTTAAATTATAAAAATGAAGGAAATTATAAGATGCAGTTGGTGCGAAAAAGATGATTTATACAGAAAATATCATGATGAAGAGTGGGGAAAACCTGTTTATGACGACGAGACAATTTTTGAGTTCCTGGTTTTAGAAAGTTTTCAAGCAGGATTGAGTTGGTACATTATTTTGAAAAAGAGAGAAAATTTTAAAAAAGCTTTCGATCAATTCAACTATAAAAAAATTGCAAAATACTCTGAAGAAAAAGTAGAAACGTTGATGCAAAACGAAGGCATCATCAGAAACCGACTAAAAATTTTGGCAACCATTAATAATGCTCAAAAATTTCAGGAAATTCAGAAAGAATTTGGAAGTTTTTCAAAGTATATTTGGGGTTTTGTAAACCACCAACCTATCATCAATTTTCCAAAAAATTTGAAAGAAGTTCCAGCAACCACAGAAATTTCAGATCAATTATCCAAAGATTTAAAAAAACGCGGATTCAAATTTTTAGGTTCTACGGTGGTGTATGCTTTTATGCAGGCTACAGGAATGGTTTGCGATCATTTGGTAGATTGTCATTCAAAAAAATAAAAAGGCTTCTGAAATACAGAAGCCTTTTTTTATTTTACGATTCTTTCAAGTACCCATTCAATCATCATTTTCTCTGAGGCGTGATGATCAGCTGCAAATTCTCCACGACGACGATTGGCAATGATGCAGTTCACCGTCAATGCTTGATGACCTAAAAGTTTTGAAAGTCCATAGATGGCGGAAGTTTCCATTTCGAAGTTGGAAACGCCTAAATCATTTAAAGTTTCTAAAAATTGATCATCCAAAGCTTTTAATCGCAATTGTCTTCCTTGCGGCGCATAAAATCCAGGAAAAGTAGCAGTATTTCCATGATATTTTGCATCATCATAAAAATGAGAAATTTCTTCATCCCATTCGGCAAAATAAAGCATCGGTTTTATTTTTTCATAAGGGAATTTTTCCAAAAAATTTTTTGAAAATTCATTCTCAAATTCATAATCACTGTAAAAATGGAGCAAGCCGTCCAAACCGACCACATTTTGTGTCACCAGCATATTATCTACTTCAATATCAGGATTTACGCTTCCGCAAGTTCCCAAACGAAAAAGTTGTAAAGATTTTTTTTCTTTTTTGAATTCTTTTTCCTTCAAATCGATATTTACCAAAGCATCCAGTTCGTTCATCACGATGTCGATGTTTTCCGTTCCAATTCCTGAAGACATTACCGTAATTCTTTCGCCTCGCAAAGTTCCGGTATGCGTGTAAAATTCACGTTTATTTTTCTTGATTTCGATAGAATCAAAATATTTGGAAACTTTGGGGACACGATCCGGATCTCCTACTAATATTATTTTTTCGGCAATATCTTCCGGTAAAAGATTCAGGTGGTAAACACTTCCGTCTTCATTAAGAACCAATTCTGATGCAGCTAATTTATTAATCATCGTTTTTTATTTTTTTAAATTAAAATCCCTCAAAAAAATGAGGGAGTTAAAGATATAAAGTTTTTGGAAACTGAAAAATGAAGTTTAAAATTATCCGCCAACACGCTTCGTTTTATAACCCATTTCCTGAAGAATTTTCATGATTTTATCTCGGTTATCTCCTTGAATAATGATGGTTCCGTCCTTTTCTGAACCACCAATTCCGAGTGTGGTTTTTATTTTTTTTGAAATTTCCTTTAAATCTTCATCATTGCCTTCAAACCCTTCGATTAAAGTCACCGGTTTTCCATTTCTTCCTTTTTTTTCAAATTTACAGACAAGCGGTTCTTTTTGCACAAATTTTTCTACGGGCATTTCAAATTCCTGTTCTTCATGATCCGGAAAAAGGTTTTTCAATTGATCTCTTAAATCCATGATTCAAAAATAAAAATTATTTGATGAATTTAAAATTAAATAATCACCAAATGAATGGATATATAACTTTCCCTTTTCGTAAATTTGTATTTCAAAACAAAATAAATGTCAAAAAAAGCCATATTAGCCATTCTTGATGGATGGGGAATTGCCACAAATCCTGAAGTTTCAGCCATAGATCAAGCGAATACGCCGTTCATCGATTCCTGTTACCAAAAATTTCCACATACCACTTTGGAAGCCAGCGGAATTGCGGTTGGACTTCCATTCGGACAAATGGGAAATTCCGAAGTAGGACACATGAATTTGGGAGCGGGAAGAGTGGTCTATCAAAATTTGGTAAAATTGAATATGGCCGTTGAAAACGCTACTTTAGGAAAAGAAAATGTTATCACACAAGCTTTTGAATATGCCAAACTAAACAACAAAAAATTGCATTTTATTGGACTTTGTTCGGATGGTGGAGTTCACTCTCATATCAATCATTTAAAAGGGTTATTAACTGCCGCTCATGAATTTGGATTGAATGATAATGTTTTTGTTCACGCTTTTACCGATGGAAGAGATTGCGATCCGCATTCCGGAAAAAGTTTTATTGAAGATTTATTGAATCACATGAACGAAACTACCGGAAAATTGGCGACGATTATCGGAAGATATTACGCAATGGATCGTGACAGAAGATGGGAACGTGTAAAATTGGCTTATGATGTAATGGTAAACGGAATTGGTGAAGAAACGCATCATCCAATTGAAGCCATTCAGAAATCTTATGAAGCAGAAATTACCGATGAATTTATAAAACCAATTGTTTGTTTAGGCCAAAGCAATCTTCCATTAGCAAAAATTGAAAATGGTGACGTTGTTTTCTGTTTTAATTTTAGAACAGACAGAGGTCGGGAAATTACAGAAGTGCTTTGTCAAAAAGATTTTCCGGAATTCGGAATGCATCATCTGAATTTGTATTATGCCACGATGACGAATTACGATAAGGAATTCAAAAATGTGAAAGTGGTTTTTGATGAAGAAGTGTTAACAGGAACTTTGGGTGAAATTTTGGAAAGAAACGGAAAATCCCAAATCCGTGTTGCAGAAACTGAAAAATATCCGCACGTAACTTTTTTCTTTTCCGGAGGTCGTGAAGATGAATTTATGAATGAAAGAAGAATCCTTTGTCCAAGTCCGAAAGATGTTCCGACCTACGATTTCAAACCGGAAATGTCGGCTTATGATATTACGGAAAAAATTCTTCCCGAAATTGAAAATGAAACCGCAGATTTTATTTGTTTAAATTTTGCAAATACGGATATGGTTGGTCATACCGGAGTTTTTGAAGCTGCCGTAAAAGCGGCAGAAGCTGTTGATCACTGTATTGAAAAAGTGTCAACTGCCGGTTTTGAACATGGTTATACGGTTTTTATTCTCGCAGATCACGGAAACTCGGATGTAATGATGAATGAAGACGGAAGTCCAAACACCCAACATTCCACAAATTTAGTTCCTTTGATTGTGATGGATAAAGAAAGGATTTGGAATTTAAAATCCGGAAAATTAGGAGATATTGCGCCTTCTATTTTAACCGTAATGGGAATTGAGGTTCCGGAAATTATGACGGGAGATATTTTAGTAAGTTAAAATTAACATAAAGCAAAAAATCATTTATTATGCTTAAAATAATAATGATATCTTTGCATTCAACATTTTTTTATGTACAATAAATTAGTAAGGCTTGAAGTGATGAAAACTTTGAGCAAAGAAGTAGGAGGTTTTATCGATAAATATTTAACGCCAGTTGAAAAAATTTGGCAGCCATCAGACTTTTTACCAGATCCTTCAAGTGATGATTTTAAGCATGATTTAGAAGAAATTCAAACTTTCGCTCATGAAATGGAGTACGATGTTTTCGTTACTTTGATTGGAGATTGCATCACCGAAGAAGCTCTTCCAAGTTACGAAAGTTGGATTATGGGCATTGATGGAGTTGAGCAAGAAGACCGCCAAAATACTTGGGCACAATGGGTAAGAAATTGGACAGCTGAAGAAAACAGACACGGAGATTTGCTCAATAAATATTTGTATTTGTGTGGTCGTGTCAATATGCGTGAAATGGAAATCACGACGCAATATTTAATCCAGGATGGTTTTGATTTGGGAACTTCTATGGATCCGTATCGAAATTTTGTGTACACCAGTTTTCAGGAAACGGCAACCAATATTTCGCACCGTAGAGTAGGAACTTTCGCTAAGCAAAGCGGAAATAAAAAATTAGCGAAAATGTGTGCCGTAATTGCGGCTGATGAAGCAAGACACGCTAAAGCCTACAAAAATTTTGTAGAAAGAATTTTTGATCTAGATCCTTCGGAAATGATGCTCGCTTTTGAAGACATGATGAAGAAAAAAATCGTCATGCCTGCTCATTTAATGCGAGAAAGTGGTCAAAAAGCGGGAGAACTTTGGGAACATTTTTCCGATGCAGCGCAACGTTGTATGGTTTATACCGCACATGATTATATTGATATTTTTAAGGATTTGTTGGCGGAATGGAAAATTGAACATATTGATGGATTAACGGAACAAGCTCAAAAAGCACAGGAATATTTGATGAAACTTCCAGGAAGATTACAAAGAGTAACAGACAGAATGTCAGCACCGGATCACCAATATGAATTTAAATGGGTAAAATCTTAATGAAGTAGCAAGAATTATATTGAAGAGCGCTGTTTTACATCGCTCTTTTATTTTATATCTTTGCCAAATTCTTTAAAGCACTGAAAGATGAATAACAGCAAAAAATTAGCGATAGATTTTGACGGAACTATTGTTGATGACGCTTATCCTGGAATTGGAAAACCAAAAACGTTTGTTTTCGAAACTTTGAAAAAATTGCAAAGTGATGGTCACCGTTTAATTCTTTGGACGTATCGACATGGAAAAACACTTGACGAAGCCGTAGAATTCTGCAAAAAAAATGGAATTGAATTTTATGCCGTAAACTCCAGTTTTGAAGGCGAAGTTTTTGATTCCGAAAATGCTTCAAGAAAAATAGATGCCGATCTTTTTATAGATGACAGGAATTTAGGAGGATTTCCAGGTTGGGGTGAAATTTATAATATCATCAACCAAAGAATTGAATTTCGTGTAGATGGTGGTGAAGTTTTGGCGTATTCCAAAATGAAAAAAGAAAAGAAAAAAGGACTTTTCTGGTAATCTAATGTACCAATTGAACAATTGAACAATGTAACAATTATTATTCATTGCTAAATTGTTCAATTGTTACATTTTTACATTAATTTAATATGATACAATTAAAAACCATAGAAGAACTAAGACTAATGAAACAAAGTGCACAACTTGTTTCAAAAGCTCTGGGTCTTGTTGCTAAAGAAATAAAACCAGGTGTAACAACCAACCACTTGGATAAAATTGCAGCAGAATTCATCCGCGACAATGGCGGCGAACCTGCTTTTTTAGGAATGTACGGATTTCCAAAAAATTTGTGTATTTCTCCAAATGCAGAAGTCGTTCACGGAATTCCTAATGATAAACCGCTAATTGAAGGCGATATTCTTTCAGTAGATTGTGGTGTTTATATGAATGGTTTTTATGGAGATCATGCCTATTCTTTTGAAGTAGGTGAAGTGGCACCTGAAACCAAAAAATTATTGAAAATCACGAAAGAATCTTTGTACAAAGGTATTGAACAGTGTGTTCGTGGAAAAAGAGTAGGAGATATTTCTAATGCTATTCAAACTTACTGCGAAAGTCATGGTTATGGAGTTGTACGGGAACTGGTTGGGCATGGTTTAGGAAGAAAAATGCACGAAGATCCGCAAGTTCCCAATTATGGCAGAAAAGGAAGCGGAAAAGTTTTAAAAGACGGAATTGCCCTTGCTATTGAACCCATGATTAATATGGGAACTCATGAAGTAATTTTTCATTCTGATGGATGGACGGTAACTTCCAAAGATAATTCACCTTCTGCACATTTTGAACACGACGTTTGTATTATTAATGGAAAACCAGTTTTATTGTCTACTTTCCAATATATTTATGAAGCTTTAGGAATTGTAAGCGACGAGGAAAAACCTTTTACTTTAGATTTTTAATGGGAATTATTAAAACAATTCTTAATAAAATTCCACGTCCAATACTCATTAAAATTAGTATTTGGGCAAGACCTTTAATTTATCAATTTTATAAAGGAAATCGGTTTTTCGATCCTATTGACGGAAAATCTTACCGGAAATTTCTTCCTTACGGATACGGAAAACAGCGAACAAATGCGCTTTCTCCGGGAACTTTAAGTATGGAAAGACACCGCCAAATGTGGCTGTATCTTCAAAACGAAACCGATTTTTTCACCAAAAATTATAAAGTTTTACATATCGCTCCGGAACAGGAATTTTTGAGAAAATTCAAAAAAATGAAAAATCTGGATTATACTTCAGCTGATTTATTTTCGCCGATTGTCGATGTAAAAGCCGATATTTTAGATTTACCTTTTGAAACTGAAAGTTTCGATGTGGTTTTTTGCAATCATGTTTTGGAGCATATCATTGATGATAAAAAAGCCATGTCCGAATTGTATCGCGTGATAAAAAAGGGAGGTTGGGGAATTTTCCAAGTTCCTATGAAAAATTCTTTAGAGAAATCTTATGAAGATTTCTCCATCAAAGATCCCAAAGAGAGGCAAAAACATTTCGGGCAATACGACCATGTTCGCTGGTATGGTTTGGATTATTTCGATCGTTTAAGAAGTGTCGGTTTTGAAACTGATCCCCTTTATTATTCCCAAAAATTCTCAAAACCAGAAATTCTAAAATTCGGATTGATGGAGAATGAAATTTTGCCTGTGGTTTTTAAGAAATAATATCACAATTTTATTCTTAAATTTGCAATAAACATACTTAGAAAACATTATTTTTCATTAAATAAAATAATGCACAAAGTAATTTCTTAATTGCTTAATATCTTTTAATTTTTTTTAATTTTTAATAATCAATGCACAAAGCAGGATTTGTAAATATAGTAGGAAAACCAAACGCCGGAAAATCAACGCTTTTGAACGCTTTGATGGGCGAAAAACTCGCTATTGTAACTCAAAAAGCACAAACAACTCGTCATAGAATTTTCGGGATTTATAATGAAGAAGATTTGCAAATCGTTTTCTCGGACACTCCTGGAGTTTTGGATCCCAAATATGGATTGCAGGAAAAGATGATGGATTTTGTAAAAGATTCTTTGCAAGATGCCGATGTTTTTCTTTTCATTGTTGACATTTTAGACAAATCTGAACCTAATGAATTTTTAATAGATAAGTTAAATAAAATTCCGGTTCCCGTACTTATTTTAGTGAATAAAATTGATGCTTCCAATCAACAAGATTTGGAAAAAGCGATGGAATTATGGCATGAGCGAATTCCTAAAGCTGAAATTTTACCGATTTCTGCCCTCAAAAATTTCAATACAGAAATTATTCTTCCCAAACTAAAATCTTTACTTCCGGAAAATCCACCCTATTACGATAAGGATCAGTTTACAGATAAACCCGAACGTTTTTTTGTGAACGAAGCCATTCGTGAAAAAATTCTTCTGAATTACGAAAAGGAAATTCCTTACGCTGTGGAAG
>JAEZWE010000170.1 GCA_023420435.1 Bacteroidota bacterium | reverse complement strand
CCAGGATCAAACTCTCCATTGTATGTTTGTTCTGACTCACTCAAAGTTTTTTGACTTCGCTTTGGTTTTTATCCTTACTTGGTTGTTATATCTTATTTCAATGATCTCTTCTCTTTCGCTTCCTCTTCACCTTAGCCCTGTCAGGCTTGTTCCGATTTGCGAGTGCAAAAGTATAAACTATTTTTTTAATGACCAAATGTTTTTGAAAAAAAAATTAAAAATTTACCTAACTGCTTTAATTTCAGATTGAAAAATTTAAAGTCTTTATTTTTTATTAATTCAAATCATCTTATCTTCTACCCCTGCGCTGGTTTCTCTCAAAACCGGACTGCAAAAGTAGAAAAATTTTCTGAATCTCCAAATACTTTTTAAAATATTTTTTTAAATCTTTATTCTTAAGTATAATCTTCTGCGCCCCCTCTATTTGGGACTGCAAAGATAGGCTAATCTTATTAAGAAAAACAAATAAATATGAAAAGAAAAATTAATTGTGGATAAAATAAATTCTAAATTATGTAATAGCAGTAAGTTATGAAATTACTAAAATTATCCACAATAACATTACACCTCTTCTTATACAATTAAAAATTCTCTTATATATAATATTAATCTGAAAACATGGTTAGAAAAACCTTTAAAAAACGAAATTAAGTAATTTCCAAAATACTAAAATGAAATTGTTTTCAACTTCTTAAAAATATAATAGCCCAATAATAGTCCAAAGAAATCTGCAAAAATATCAAGTGTTTCCATTGATCTACCCATTTTCATTTCTTCCTGAAGAATTTCTGTTAAAAATGCATAAATAAGCATTATATATAGATAAATAGTGAGTTTTATTTTTGGAAATGCGGCAATAAAGGTAAATCCTAAAACCGCAAAGATGGAAAGATGTAAAATTTTATCAATCCCACTGAACATAAACCAATATTCATGGTTTTCTTGACCTGGTTT
The DNA here is from genome assembly GCA_023420435.1 of Bacteroidota bacterium. Taxonomy (GTDB): domain Bacteria; phylum Bacteroidota; class Bacteroidia; order Flavobacteriales; family Weeksellaceae; genus JAEXBA01. The sequence goes on along the minus strand of JAEZWE010000170.1, from coordinate 5,043 downwards.
CAGGAGCATATAAGTAAGAAATGCCCAATAAATGGGCAAAATCTTACGAAATATTTTGGAAATTTTATCCAAGTGTCGCCTGATATTCTTCTGCAGTAAGCAATTCAGAACGATCTGCGTCCTCAGCAATTTCCATTTTAATAATCCATCCATTTCCATAAGGATCGGTGTTCAGGAGTTCAGGAGCGTCTTCAAGCTCGGCATTAAACTCTGTTACTTTTCCTGAAATTGGCAAATACAAATCTGAAACTGTTTTTACAGCTTCTACACTTCCAAATACATCACCTGCATTAAGATCATCATCTACACTGTCCACATCTACAAAAACAATGTCTCCTAATTCGCCCTGTGCGAAATCTGTAATTCCTATTGTTGCAATGTTACCTTCGATTCTAATCCATTCGTGATCTTTGGTGTACTTTAATTCTGCCGGTGTGTTCATTTTTGAATTTTTTATTAAAGCAAATTTATTAAAAATTGTGAGCAGTAAAAAGTTTTTTTAAACAAAAAAAGCTCAGTGCAAAACTGAACTTCTACAGTTGTTTCAAGATTTAAAATCCACCTTCACCACCAAATGTGAATGTTGCGGAAATTCCTGCTCTAATGGTTGACAAAGGAAAGGCTGTGGAAATTTTATATTTTGTCATCATTTGATCATAGAACAATTTCAGATTTAGATTTTGATTTACATTATAATCTGCGGAGGCTTTAATAGTAAGTAATTTCTGTCCTCCCGTAATTTGGGAATCATTTAATAAAATATTAGAAATCCTTGTTCGGTTATCTCTTAATGAAATGTCTGCACGAATGTTCAAATCGCTGTTGAACCTCTGTTTTCCTCTTCCTCTAGGCATTTGAACACCCAATCTGAAATTTTTGATGATATATCCAAATCCAAAAACATATTCAATTCCGGAATCTTCGGTTAAAGTATGATTCACCAAACCTAAAGCAAACAAACGATCTCTGTTATATTGTGCTCTAAACTGCATATTATTACGCATCGTAACATCCACCCCAACTAATGGCGCAAATCTTTCAACATAGCCCACTTGTGAAAAAGTAAACGGATTATAAAAATCATTATTAATATCTCTTCCTATTGGATTATTGTAGAAATCGATACTGGATTGAATTCCTGCCGTAGTATAAGTAGAATTATAGGCATGCTGAATATCAAATTTTGAAAATCTACCATTAATAAAAGGTATATTTCTGAATCCTGAATAAACAATTTGCCAATTCGGTAATGGGAATCCTGATTTTTTTGCATTTCCTAAGGAACCTTTTGGCGATTTACCTTCTACAGCAGCTCGAAATGCAGGAATTAAAACGTAAGCATTGGCAATGCTGTGTCCATCCGTAAAACCATCCGATTGCAAAGTTCCTCCCATTTGTTGGGAAATAATTCTGGCATTTTCCAGCATGTCGGTGTAAATCTCATTGCCGTCTTTGAAAGCCGTATTAAACATCCAAGAAGTGTTAGAATAAGTAATAAGATCGGAACCAAAAGAAAATTGAAAACCTGGCGTTAAAGGATCTGCATCCACATTATAACCACCCTGCATAAAATTCCTTGTATAAGTATTTAAAATATTGAGATCAATCCTAAGATCATTAATTGGCATTACTTGCAAATTGGCATCAAATCTCCGGTTATTGGTTTGAATGTAGGCATCATTCATTAATGTTGATGAACTAATCCAACCATTTTCAATCGCTAATCTTCTGATGTCGGATTGTGATCCTAAAAGGAATCCATAAGTTGGACCTCCCAAAGTTTGTCCATATCCATACCAGTTTGGAGCAGAAATTAATCCTGGAAGTACAGTTCCATTATTTTCTTCATAATTAAAATCAAGCTGTTTCAGCGAAGTCAGCATATAAGCAATACTTTGCACTGGTGTAAGTTTGTTTTTGAATTTATGATTTCTGAAACGGAAAGCATTTTTTTCCCACTGTTTAGTGTAAACATTATTTAAGGAGTCAATTTCACGTTCCCTTTTTTGCATTTTTTCCGCAATATTTTTAAAATATTTGGATTTTTCGAATAAGGTTGGGAAATCCAATGTTCCTCTTGCGGTCATGGTATTGGTATTTTGACCAATAGTTCCCAAACCTTGATTCAGTAAAGCGGTGGATCTGGAATTCCAATTATACGTAGTTCCATAACCCAGTTCACCGGAAATAAAATCGATTAAAGGAAAATATTCAAAAGGTAAACGGTAACTCAACTGAATTCTGTGATTATATAAAACCGGTCTTCCCGCTCTAAAAGCATTTTGGAAAATGGAACGGTTATCCATTGTGTTGACATCAATATTATCGTTCAATGTTCTTGTAGCGGAATTAATTTCCAATTTCAAAGATCTCGTAAATCCAAACTGCAATCCGTATTGCCAACCGAAATAGAAATTTCTGTTTTTTATCGCATCAAAATTACTTGCTGAGTTTCCACTTAAAATCGCATCAATATTTCTAAATTCCAACTCATTATAGTTACGATCAATTTCCGTTCTGAATGAAAATCTTGTCGGAATTGGATTAAAATTAACTTCTTTCAACCAACGGAGGTATTTTGCAGATTTTGCGGTATCGCTTACTATTTTATTAAACGGTCTTAAAACCCAAGGTTTGAAAGTATAATTATAGTCTAAATTTCCCCGTAAATATTGTCTGTAATTTTTCTTGGTATAAATATCTCGGTAATGATCATCATTGTAAACCATCGTTAATGAAAGGTTCTCCACATCATAAAATTTTGGTTTTTTATTCGGGTTTACTCTTTCTTTATGCATATTTACAACACCGATACTTCTTTGTTGGGTGTAAGTTCGTGCGATTTGCTTCAGTTCTTCTTTATTATTGGCTTTCTGAAATTCCACATCATTATCCAAAGGATTGTATTTTGGATCTTCGATGGTTTGTGAATAGGAATAATTTACAGGAATTTTCAAACCGGTTTTTTCTGGTAAGAATTTATCTGCATTAATTGTAGTAGTAACGTTGAAAGCAGATTGTGTACTTTGTGATCTTTCCGCAGGTCTGGAATCGATATTTCCAAAACCAACAGTAGAATAAGCTGCATTAGTATTGACAATAGCAAAATCTCCTAAATTAAAACTTAAATTGGCATTTCCCGCATAAGCGCCGTTATTTTCAACATCACTTAGTCGAATTTCGTTTACCCAAAGAGCAATATCTTTTAAATTATCTCCTCCTGTTTCAAATTCATCTACATATCTTAAACCTACCATAATGGTGGTAATATTCCCCAAAGAAGGCCTACCTCTTACATAAATTTTCTTTAAATCTCCGGTTTGTCCTTCCGTAAAACGAGTCATAATTCCGTTGGGAATGGCTTTATCACGAACCAATTTTAAATCCACAAATTTTTGTAATTCAAAATCAATTTCGTTTTCAGATGGCCAAATATCTAAAGGAGATGTTGCATTGCTTGCCGTATATTTTAAAGAAGCTTCATATTCATAATAATTATCAGTAGCATCACTTCCGAAACGGATGAAAAATTTAGCATCCTGATCTATTCTGGAAGAATTTCTGTTGATTAAATCTTCTGCATGAACAAACAATTTCAATTTTTTGTATCGACGCATATCTAAAGATGTATTTTTGAAAACACCTCTTGCTTCTTTGTTTACAGCACCCAATTCTGTTGCTTTTAGGTAAAGTGAAGATTCGTTTTGTCTTTGTGCTCCTGTATTTCCTGATAATATTTGTCTATCAATTCCCGGAGGAAGAACATAAGGCGGTGTATTCATTCCGTTTTCTTCTAGGTTTACACTTCCTACTTCAAAGTTGGAATTATCAACCAATTGTACACCTTCATCAGTTCCAAAAACAGGGAAAATATTTTTAGTATATCGTCTCCAATCGGAACGAACCAAATCAAAAGTTCCAAATCTTATTGTAGAAGTATTATCAAAACCGGTAAGAACCATTCTTGCAAAACGAACATTGTTTAAAATGGAAGGATCTGCATCTCCTCCCAAAGAAGTTGGATCATAAGAAGAAACCGGGATTCTGAAAAGATACCATTTCACATCCGATTGTTGTCCGTTTTGGAATTGCGCTTTTACAGTTTTTACATCCACAATATTGTTATTTCCTAAAACCATACTGGATTGATCCAAAGAAACCGTATATTGATTATAGTTTTCGTTTTGATCCAAATTGTAATCTCTGTTTACATCTTCAGCATCCGGTGTTTGTGAAGCCACTTCCAAAGAATTACTTTTTGAATTTCCATCCGGATTTCTAAAATATTTATAACGTTGCGGCAGTGAAGAAGCCAAATTTCCTGTAAACTGATCGGAAAGATAAAATACAAAATCATCCGCTGCAGGATCCTGAAGATTGGTAACAGGATTTACAAAAGTGCTTCCAAATTTTACGCCTTCAGAACTGTTATCCAAACCATCGTAACCTAAATCCTGCAAAGTTCTTTCGGCACCTTCTGAAGAAAAAGCATATAAAATTGGCGGTTGTTTCGGTTGTGTCCCCCAATTGCTGGAAGATGTTGTGGAAGGTGTAGAAGGTGTTGGCAAGCCATTTTCGTACTGTAAAAGTCCATCTTTCAAAACATCTTCAGAAACATTTCCTAATTGTAATAAAATTTTTGGATTTGCACCCAACATATTTCCATCTGCATAAGGATCCATCATCCAAAATTCAACATATTCTATATTAGAATTTACAAAATTGGAAACATTGATAGGACGCATTAAACCTCCCCATCTTTGGGAAGTAGATTCTGCGTTTGGATTTACATTATAAGGTCCTTTTTCGTCAGGGTAATAAGTGATATCAAAAGTATTGGTAAAAACCTGTTCTCCGGCTACAAAATCTCTGCTGTTAAAAATTTCCTGAAATTTCACTCTTCTGGAAGCATGATTGGAAACCGATTGTGCCGTAATTCCGTTGGGTTCGTTTCCGCCAACTCCCCAAAATCTTGGATCGATGTTATACCAGCTTATTAATCCTCTTCCATTTCCATTCGTAAGATCATCATTAGTTCCGGCT
>JAEZWE010000069.1 GCA_023420435.1 Bacteroidota bacterium | reverse complement strand
ACAAAGAGGCGTGAAGATTGAAAGTTCCCATTTTAGGCATTTCAAAAAGAATTTTCGGCATCATTCTGAAAGCAACGACTACGAAAATATCGGCGTCCAAATTTCTCATATTTTCCAAAAATTCAGGATTTCGAAGTTTTTCAGGCTGAAAAACGGGTAGATTATTTTCAACAGCATACTTTTTTACGGATGATTCCGATATTTTTTGTCCGCGTCCTGCCTGTTTATCAGCAACGGTAACCACACCAACAATTTCGTGATTGGAGTGATGAATGGCTTCTAAGGAATTTTTTGCAAATTCAGGAGTTCCGAAAAAAACTACTTTCAATGATTTCATCCGACAAAGATAAAAAAGCGGAACTTTTACGCCAAAGTATAAGTTCGGAAATTAAGCATTTTTACTTTTCCCGCATCTAAAAGGAGGATGAGATTTTCAAGAATTTTTTCTCTTTTGTGAAAATTGAGTTGAATTGAAATTTCTTCAACGGTAGAAGCTCTTTTTGATAAAATATTGGTAATTTCCCGTGACAAATCAGTTCCGAAAATACTTTCCTTTTTATGTTGACAAACCGAACAGTTTCCACAATTTTTCGTCGTTTTTTCTCCAAAATAATGAAGAATCATTTTCATTTTACAGTGATTATTTTCTTGGGCAAAAAACTTCATCTCTTCCCATTTATGAATTTTATTTTTTTGAATCTGTAAAAATAAATTCCAAAATTTTCCCTCTATGGAACGATCATCACGGGGAACTAAAAATTTAATACTTGAAAGCGAACCATCAATATAATCTAAAATTTCTGCTTTCTGTAAATCCTGAATTCGGTTTTTAACTAAGGTAAGATCTGCGTTCAACTTATTGCTTAAATTCTGTTCGCTGAAATAGATTTTGTGTGTAGAAATTCCGGATAAGTTCCGAAGCAGCAGTTCAACAAAATAGCTGTCTTTCTTTGGTAAAAGTTCAATTTCTTCAGGCTTTATTTTCAACTCAATAGAGGAAAGTGATTGGTAATTATTAAGATAAACAATTTCCTGATGGTGAAGAAAATTTAAGACATTGTTTATTTTTGCAGATGAAAATTTGGTAATGTTTTTCAATCGCTGCACATTCATTTGAAATATATTTTCCGGCTGTTCGTTTTCTGCAATTTGAAAAATGGAATACAAATAAGTAACAATTTTCGTAAATTCACTTTTGCTGGGGGTTTGATTTTTCAGAATATCGTCGAAATTCCGAAACTCATGCTCATTCCAAAGTAAGAAAGCGAAACTATCAGCGCCATTTCTTCCAGCTCTTCCAATTTCCTGATAATAATTCTCAATACTTGAAGAAGGCGAGAAATGGATCACAAACTGAACATTTTCTTTGTCGATACCCATACCAAAAGCATTGGTGGAAATAAGGACTTTGGAATTACTTTTTAACCATTCATTTTGTCGATAATTCTTTTCTTTTAGAGATAAACCTGCATGGAAAAAATCAACATTCTCTACCCCATTATTTTTCAAAAAATGCGTAAGATTTTCTGCTTCTTTACGAGTTCTTGTATAGATTATTCCAGAATTTTGATTGAATTTAAGCAAATTAAATACTCTTTGGTATTTGTCAGAAACCTGATCCGCAATAATTTTAATGTTATTTCTTTTGAAACTTTGCTGAAAAATTTCCGGATTTTTTAAATTGAGTTTAGTTTGTATTTCCTTAAGAACTTTCGGTGTTGCTGTGGCAGTAAGCGCAATACATGGAAGATGAATTTGTTCTTCACGGAAACGCTGAATATTTTGATAACTTGGACGGAAATCTTGGCCCCACTCAGAAATACAATGTGCTTCATCAACCGCTAAAAATGAAATGTTCACTTCTTTAATATTTTCAAGAAAATAAGCATTATTCAATCTTTCAGGAGAAATATAAAGAAGCTTGATGATTCCTTCTTTACAAGAGTTCAAAATTTTCTCTGTTTCATCTTCTGATTGTTCAGATGAGAGAAACTCCGCTTCTATACCTTTATTTTTAAGTTGATTAACCTGATCTTTCATCAATGCCAATAAAGGTGAAACGACAATACAGGTTCCTTCTAAAATTAGTGCTGGCAATTGATAACATAAAGATTTTCCACCACCAGTAGGCAACAAAACTAAAGTGTCTTTTCCTTCAACAATATGATTAATAATGTCCTCTTGATTTTCGCGGAAAACTTCAAAACCCCAAAAAAAATTGAGCGTTTGGTATTTCAGTTTTTCATATTCTTTAGAAGAAATCATAAGGTAAAAATACAAAAAAGCCACGCAAAACGTGGCTTTATATCTGTATATAATTTTTTAAAATTATTTTGCTTCGAAATAAACTCTTCTGTTTGCTCTGTTTTTCCATTCCGGACATTTCGTAGCAGGCTCACATTCTGGATATTTCAAATCTCTTTCACCTCTTCCTTCCGCTTGAAGTTTGGATCCATCCACTCCATTCTGTACTAAGTAGCTTTTAACATTACTAGCTCTTCTTTCAGAAAGTTTTTGGTTATAAGCATCAGAAGCTCTTGTATCAGTTGCTCCAATTACTTTATAAGAACCACTTGTAGAATTGATATAACTTACTGCATTGTTAAGAATAGGAGTATTTGATGGTAAAATTCTATCTGAATTCAAATCAAATTCAATACCTTCCAAAGTTCTTGTATCATCAGAAATTATTCCTCCACCTGTAGAAACCGGACCTGTTGGACAACCTTGGTTTTCAACCGGACCTGGAACGGTTACACATTTATCATAAAGATCGATTACACCGTCTAAATCTGTATCCAAAGCTACACCAGCACCATCAACTCTTGCTCCGGCAGGAGTATCAAGTTGTCTGTCCCAATCATCGCAAACTCCGTCATTATCAGCATCACCATTTTTACAAACTTCAACATCTTGATTTTTAGAAGCAAGAACATCCATTTTATAATACATTTCCTGTAATGGGTCATGCCAGAAAAGGTGAGACTGGTGTTTTCCTAATTTAAAGGTAAGACCTAACTGAAAATTGTAGAAATTATCAGTTCCCATGATTCCTCTATCGTTAACCATAGCAATACCTCCATCAAAACCATCAGAACCACTAATTACGTACATTCCTCTACCTTCAATATCAATTCTTCTATTAATTTTATATTTTAAAGCAGCCCCAACCTGACCAAATACATTATAAAAACTAAAAGGTTTTTGTTCGTATAAAAGATATTGATTACCTGTTAAGACACTTTCCAAATAAGCTCTATAAGCTAAAACCCCAACACCGGCATAACCGTGCAGAGCCCATCTATAAGGAGATTTATTATCAACTCTTCTTAGTAAATTTGATAAATTAACATCTCCTAATAAAGATAGCCCGTCAAATTGCGTTCTTGCTCCAAAAGGTCTTTGTGGTGTTGGATCATCAGTTTTAGTATTAAACCAACCTTGTCTGGTTTCACCTTTATCATACTGCAATTTTAATCCAAAAGCATGCGTAATTGCTTTATCAATACTAACATATGCAGAATATCCAACTACATTATCTCCATGAGCATCATTATCTTTTTTCAAAGAATTTAATTCACCATGTTGAAGTAATGGAACCCCAGCTCCGACTGAAATTGACCAATCGTTAAATCTTTTAGAATCTTGTGTAAAAGGATACACATTGGCAGAACCTGAAGAATAAGTATTCGGATAATCCGAATTACTAACAGCTATTGAATCTTGCGCACTCATCGCAGTAGGAAGCGCAAAAGCCAAAGCCAAAATTGTTGCGTTAATTTTCATAATTTAGAATTTTAATGTTTATTTTGAATTTATTTTAATTTAATTAATGAAAAAGAAATTTATAATTGATTGATTAAAGTTTTAGAAAAATCTCTTTCAAATAAATGTTTTTGATGTGGGATCTCCAAAGTTTTACCTTTGAAAACCAATGATCCAAAACTTACAATATCAATATCTATTATACGATCTTGATATTGGTTAAAAAATGTTGAATCCATATTCCTACCCATTTCTCTTTCAATTTTTTTTATAATTTTCAACAAATTAATTGGTGAAACTGTTGTATATATAGACACAGCGAAATTACAAAAATTATTAGAACTCACAAATTCAACAGGTTCTGTGAATAAAAATTCACTTTTCTTTAACACTACTAATCCTGCTTTTTCTAAATATTCAACAGCAATTTCAATATTTTTTTTTGTATCACCTAAATTACTTCCAAGTAACAAAATGCATACCCTTTGCGACATATTCTTAAAATTTATTAAAATTATGAAAAGTTTTTTTAAAAATGTATTAGCAAACATTGTTGCTATCCTATTTTTAGGAGGAATAACTACCCTGTTTTTCATTCTTTTCCTTGCCATTGGATCCCTAACAGGTGATTCTAAAGTTCGAATAAAAAATAATTCCGTTTTGGTTTTAGATGGTAAAATGAAAATAATTGACAGTCCGTCAGAAGATCAAGAGGATTTGTTTTCGTTTGGAAATCATGGGAATAATGTGTTGCTGTATGATGTTTTAGAAGCCATAAAAAAAGCAAAATCTGATGAAAAAATAAAAGGAATAAGCATTGAAAGCGATTTCATCAATGCAGGAATGACACAGCTTGATGATGTTCGAAATGCATTGGAAGATTTTAAAAAATCCGGAAAATTTGTTTATGCTTATGGTAACGTTGTTTCGCAACCTTCCTATTTTTTAGGATCTGTAGCGAATCAATACTATCTTAATCCTTCCGGCGGAATTGATCTAAAAGGTTTATCTACCGAAATCGTTTATCTTAAAAATTTTGCGGAAAAATTTGGTATCGGTGTCGAAGTCATTCGTCACGGTAAATTCAAAGCGGCTGTTGAACCCTTTTTAAGAGATGATATGTCTCCGGAAAACAAAGAACAGATGGAAACTTTATTAGGGGATATTTGGAAAATAAATTCCGCCAAAATTGCAAAATCCAGAAAAATGGACTCAGCAAGTTTAGGAACTACCATTGACAGTTTGTACGGAATGATTCCCGATTTGGCTGTACAACGAAAATTGGCTGATAAACTTATCCAAAAAAGCGAATACGAAAATTTAATAAAAAGTAAAATAAAAACTGATCCAGATAAAGATTTGAATAAAGTTTCTTTTAGTAAATATATTAGAAGTATAGACGAAGAAAACAAAAAAAGTGATGATCATATCGCTGTTTTATATGCTTCTGGCGCTATAAATAATGGTGAAGGTTATGATGAAATTTATGCAGAAAACTATGTTAAGGAAATTAAAAAATTATCAGAAAACAAAAAGGTAAAAGCCGTTGTTTTAAGAATAAATTCACCGGGTGGAAGTGCCAATGCATCAGATGAAATACTTTTCGAACTTCAAGAACTGAAAAAGAAAAAGCCACTGATAGTATCTTTTGGTGACTACGCTGCTTCCGGAGGTTATTATATTGCTATGGGAGCAGATAAAATTTATTCAGAACCTAATACAATTACAGGCTCAATTGGCGTTTTTGGATTAATGTATTATTTTAAAGATATCGCCAATAAAAACGGAATTTCTGCACATGGCGTTTCTACGAATGCAAATTCAAATTACTATTCTCCAATTAATGGAATAACTGAAGGCGGCAAAAATATCATTCAAAAAAGTATTGAGGGAACCTATAAAAGATTTGTTTATTTTGTAACCCAAAATAGAAAAAAAACTTTTGAACAGATTGACGAAGTTGGCAGTGGAAGAGTTTGGAGCGGAACCCGTGCAAAAAATTTAGGTCTTGTTGATGAATTAGGTACTTTAAATGACGCCATTAATTATGCAGCAAAAAAAGTAGGGATGAAAGAGCAAAATGTAGCTTCATATCCTCAAAAAAGATCAAAATTTGAAGAATTTTTTGGGAATATGAATGAAGATGACATTTCTGCAAAAATTATTAAAAACAAAGTAGGTAAAGAAAATTTCAAAATTTATGAAATGATGTCCAACCCTAATCAACAAAATCAAGTGATGATGGAACTTCCATTTACTATCAAGTATTAAATTATTAAGTAAAAATAAAAATCCCTGTTAACGCTGTTAACAGGGATTTTTATTTTATCTTTTACTTTATCCTCTTCTTGTGGCCATTCCGTAAATCCAAAGTACAATTAATGCACCACCAACTGCTAAAAGCATACTTCTGAAATCGAAAGCGTTAACATCTCCCCAACCTAAAGCTGAACCAATAAATCCGCCTACAAAAGCACCTACAATTCCAAGAATAATTGTAATTAACCAACCTCCACCTTGCGTACCAGGCATAATAAATTTTGCAATAGCACCCGCGATAAGTCCAAAAATAATCCAAGTTAAAATACCCATAGTTTAAATAATTTGTTTGTTAATAATTTGTAATTTTTTGTTTTAACACTATCAAATTTAGTACAAATTATCATAGAAAATTAAAAAAACAGAAATTTTATAAAATCTTAAATAAATTCTAAAAGAACAATTTTATCTTTTCTTAAAAAAGGAATCCACAAACTCCTCTCCATTAAAAAGCTGTAAATCGGTCATTTTTTCGCCGACCCCAATATATTTTACAGGAATTTGAAACTGATCTGAAATCCCAATAACCACGCCTCCTTTTGCAGTACCATCCAATTTTGTTACCGCTAAAGCATTCACTTCTGTAGCAGCGGTAAATTGATTTGCCTGCTCAAAAGCATTTTGACCTGTGGAACCGTCTAAAACCAACAATATTTCGTGTGGAGCGTTTGGAATTACTTTCTGCATTACCCTTTTAATTTTAGAAAGTTCATTCATCAAATTCACTTTGTTATGTAATCTTCCTGCGGTATCAATAATAACGACATCAGCATTTTGCGCTACTGCA
>JAEZWE010000037.1 GCA_023420435.1 Bacteroidota bacterium | reverse complement strand
AGAAGAATTTAAAAAACGGGAAAGTAGCCACAGCCGTTATGACAAAAGGTTAATCTTCAAAGCAGTTGAGGATGTTGAAAAAGGAATGCCGCATGTTGAGGCCTGCCGGATTTATGATGTCACCAGAGGAACTTTGGGAAGGTGGATGCGCAAGTACGGTTCGGAGTACTATCACAGCGAGATAAAACGCCGACTCTATACACCGATGGAAAAGCGCGAGATCGTATCAAAGGCATTGCAGGGAGGTGATTTGCAAGGTATCTGCAGGAGTTACGGACTTCGGGAGGTAAAAATTTTAAAGCATTGGATAAGGCTGTTTGAGCGGGAAAATTCCGAACTTTACGAAAAAAAATCCGTGAAAAAGATTCACCCTTCCAAAGAAAAGACCACCTTAAGCAAAGGCGAGCTTCTCAAAGCCCTGGAGTCGGCAGAACTTAAGATACAAGGATTGAACACCATGATTGATTTAGCTGAAAAAGAGCTTAAGATCAGTATCCGAAAAAAGTCTGGTGCCGGACAGTCGAAAAAATGAAGGAATTTAACCCCCGCAAAAGCCTGTCGGAGCTTTGCGGGCTGTTCGGCAAAACCCGCAGTGCTTATTACCAGTGGTTTCAGCGCGAAGAAACAGAATCTGTCCGCCGCTCTATTATTCTGAAAGAAGTGAGAATAATTCGTGAAGAGCTTCCGAGAATAGGCGTGAGAAAACTTCAAAAAATACTTCAGGAAAATCTGGAGCCACACCAAATCGATATTGGTAGAGATTATCTTTTTGAATTGCTTTCGAATTACGGAATGCTGATTCGTTGTAGGAAAAGGAAGATGATTACCACAAATTCCCGGCATTGGATGCGTAAATATAAAAACCAGATTAAGGACTTGGCAATAGATCGTCCCAACCAGGTTTGGGTTAGCGATATTACCTATCTCAAGACATCAGGTGGATGGAGTTACCTGAGTCTGATTACCGATGCCTATTCGCACAAAATTGTGGGGCACTCCCTGCGGCAAGACATGTCCGCCGAAGGGTGTCTGGAAGCACTGAATATGGCAATAGTTCAAAGATCAGGAAAAGAAAGTTTAATCCACCATTCCGACAGGGGATCGCAATATTGCAGTCAGAATTATGTAAAAGTTCTGAATAAGAACGACATTGTTATCAGTATGACGGAAAATTCTGATCCGTATGAAAACGCCGTTGCAGAGCGGGTAAACAGAATAATCAAAAACGAGTTTAATCTGGCTTACGGCAACTTACGTTTTGATCAGCTAAAGGTAAGAGTCAGCCAATGCATAGAGGCTTACAACCAACAACGACCACATTTAAGCTGCGACTACCTTACACCCAACAAAGCCCACTCACAAAAAGGCATGCTGCATAAGCGATGGAAAAACTATTACCAATCAAAGAATGTAAATCAGAAGAATGTACAGTCTTTTTAGGATTAAGGATTATATTTGTATAGTTATTTTAGGATTAATTAAAAAACTGTACAGTTATTTTAGGACTAGTCAGAAGGAATTCAATTGAAATCATGTTTCAGGGATACTTCGGGGATACTTCGTGGATAAAGGCAGGATGGTTCGTAGTGATAAGCCTTTGTTTTAGGGACATATTTTATAAAATCAAATGGTTGTTTAATTATTTTATCGCACTTAATATATTGATATACAGTATTTTAAAATATATTTAAGAAAAAATGATTTGGATGCTTTGTTTAAAAGGTGCTTCACCAAAGGGTTCTGTGTTATTGTGGATAACTCATGATGTGGATAAGAGGTTTTTTATCAATTTTTTTAAATAATTTTGTCAGGAAAAGGTTTTTAATCTTTCGGGAAGCTCTTTAAGGTATCGGTAAAAATGGAAAACAACAACCAATAGGGAATAGGATTTATCTTATCTCTTTCCAAAGGTTGAACATGCCGGAAATGCCGGCCGCTGTCATCACAAAACAGCTCTTAGGGAGCTCTCGATTGAAATATTAAAAGTTCTCGGTATCATTTGCGGATGCCAAAAAAACAAAAACCATTCAGTCTTAAAAAAAATCTTATTAAAATTCAACTATATGAAAAACACTAAACCTCTCAATATAGTTGTTTCATCATTTTTACCTTTATCTTATGGCTTTTTGAAGGGTTAGAACCATAGGTTTAATCTTTTAAAAATACAAAAAATGGGAAAAAAACTCTTTCTCGATTCTTTTGATCTGCAAGTAGTTACACACTACAGTATTGGTCATTGTCGTAAGATATTACGCAAAATCCGTTCACTCAACCGCAAGCAAAAACACCAGAAAGTAACGGTGGAAGAAGCAGCGGAATATCTCGGGATCAGCTCTGCCGAAATCCACAAAGTCATCAACTGACGGTTTTAATAATTTGGAAAAGAATACCTTTAGTAAACAATCTTTTGTTTACTCATCTTCCGTTTTTATAACAAGGGAATTTCATAAACGTATTTCTTTTTCCTATATCCAAGTTCCGAATCCGAAACAGATTTATAAGAAAGTTACGCTGATGACCATAGTGTTGAAATTCCAATCCAGGTGGCTGAGCGAAGCCGAAGCCACAATTTCATACCCTCTCGGTGACAGAGACTCCCGAAGTTACCCGTAATTCCTAATCTGTAATTCCTAATTCCTAATTAATAATTAATAACTCATAATTCAAAACTCATAACTCATAACTCATAACTCATAACTCATAACTCATAACTCCTAATCCCTAAGTAAACAAATCTTAACAATAAAAAATTTTCGTATCTTTTACAAAATTTTATCTTTGTACTTTCATAATTACAACTTATAAAAATATCAAATATGAAACAAAAATTACTAGCTTTTAAGCTTTTAGCAGTTCTCATGCTCTTCTTTTCTTTGAAGGGTTGGGGACAAACATTTACACAAGTAACTACTCTTAATGATTTAACAAGTGGAGAGTACTTAATTGTTGGAGATGGAACCACAAATGATGGGATAATGGCTAATTCAACGTCAAGTGGTCCTATTATTAATTACACGACTGTTTCGAACCCTGGAGCAAGCATCACATCAGGTTTTACGAGTAGCAATGTCTTTACAGTAACTGTAACTGGAACAACTACTAAAACAATTACTATCTACAATGCTTCGGTAGGTTATGCTTCATGGGGTAATACTGGTACTGGTACTGCTAATCATGCAGGATTTTTTAATGGAACGCCTTCAACTAAAGAAGAATGGACAGCAACTATCTCGAGCAATTTATGGACTTTAGCTAATGTGGCTGCATCTACAAGAATACTACAATGGAATAATTCTACGCCAAGATTTGCTGCATATACTTCAAATCAAGTAAAATTAAAATTATACAAATTATCTACACCTTCCTGCACCGCACCAACAACACAAGCGTCAGCATTTACTGCAAGTCCTGGAGATATTACCACAAATATGGCACAACCATCTTGGACAAGAGGTGATGGAACTGCGGGAGTATTAGTAGTTGCAAGAGAAGGTGCAGCGGTTAATGCTGATCCGGTCTCTGGAACTTCCTATACCGCAAACACAACTTTTGGTTCTGGTTCCCAAATTGGTACAGGAAATTATGTAGTTTATAACGGAACAGGTACAAACGATATATTCTCTGGTTTAACACCAAATACGGTATATCATTTTGGTCTTTATGAATATAATACTACCGATACTTGTTATAATACTACCGAACTTACAGGTAATCTTACCACAAAATCCAATGCGCCAACTGTTGCAGCAGCAACTTCGGTTACCTCTTCAGGTTTTACGGCAAACTGGTCGGCACCATCGGGGCAAGGTAGTGCAACATATACTTATACCTTACAATATTCTAACGACAATACATTTACTACTGGAGTTACAGAAACAACCGGCATTTCCTCGGCGACGCTTTCACAGTCAATTTCTGGTTTAAGTGCCAGCACAAATTATTACTACAGAGTAAAAGCGGTTAATGCAGGTGGAGATTCTGCTTGGTCTTCAACACAAAGTGCCACAACAAATGCAGCTGCACCTGTTATCGTATTGGAAGGTAACGCTACTGCTATTGCAAATGGCGATACTACACCATCAACAACAGACCATACGGATTTCGGAAGCGTAGCAGTAGGAGGATCCGTAATAAGAACTTTTACCATAAAAAATATAGGAAATGCCAATTTGATATTAGATGCTACTCCGGTTACTTTATTGGGTTCAGGATCGGGCTTTAATGTTACGCAGCCTGCCAACACCACTATTGCACCCAACGGAAGTGAAACTTTTACCGTAACATTTTCAGAAAATACGGCAGCCACGTACACGCAGACGGTAGGGATAGCACATAGCAGTGTACAAACCTTTTCTTATGATGTGAAAGGAATAATATTGCCGCCACCTCCTGCAAATGATCTTTGTTCCGGTGCAATTTCTTTAGTAGCAGGAACACCAGCAAACGGAACTGTAGTGAATGCAACGGAATCATCCGCTTTAAGTGAAGATAATACTGAAAAAGATGTATGGTATAAATTCACACCAACGTTAGATGGTAATCATACGATTAATCTTACCGCTACTGGTACCAGTTCTGATTATGATATACGCGTTTATTCCACAGCTTGTCCCTCTAATGGAAGCTCTATTTTTAATGCTGCTAATAATAGTATGACAGACGAAAGTCTAACGGCAAACCTAACATCTGGAACAGAGTATTTTATTAGAGTGATAGATTATCAAGGAGTAGGTACAACTTTTTCTATTAATGTAACAGCCCCTCTTCCTGCAGATCATTTAACATTAGTTAATGTTCCTGCAACTGGAAATGTAGGTTACAATATCGCAACATTTACTGTTGAAGCTAGAAACTCTAATAATGTGGTAGACCCAACTTATGCAGGAAATGTCACTATTTCTAAAACATCAGGTTCTGGTAATATGACGGGAACTTTAACACAGGCTTTCGTGAATGGTGTGGCTACATTTAATAATATTCAATTTGATGCAGCTTCTACCTATACTATATCTGCAGCTTCAGGCTCTTTAACAGGAGCTACAAGCGGTAATATTGTAGTTTCTACAGCAGTTATTTATCAAAAAATTAATTCACTTATTGATTTAACGGATGGGGATTATGTAATTGTAGCAAATGGAAATATTGCAATGAATAACACTGTTGCTTCAAGTAAACTTCAATCTACATCGGTTTCAGTAGTAAGTGATAATATTACAAATCCAGCTAATCAAATTATATGGGAAATAACTACTGATACAGGAAACATTAAAACCATAAGGAGTAAAGATAATAATGAATATGTTTCTGGTGGTGGTTCTAACACAAATCTATCATTGGTAGCAACTGTATCAGGAAATGGACAAAAGTGGACTCCAAGTATTCTTTCAGGCTTATTTAGATTTACAAATGAAGCCCAATCTTCAAGAGGGCTAATTCTTTCAGGTACGGTATATGGACAGTATGCGACATCAAATGTAAATAATAGTAGCTACTTCGACTTGACTCTTTATAAAAAAGTCATTCCTACCACAACTTGGTCTGGTAACTCTTGGTCTAATGGTGACCCAACAAGCACATCAAATCTTAATGTGGTAATCCAAGATCCATATTCCGGTGCTTCTTTTACCGCAAACAACTTAACTGTAAATGCAGCGCTAACCGTTGGAAGTGGGGCAAATGTTACGACAAGTGGCGTGGTAACCAATAACAGCACCATTAATGTAGCCGACAACGGAAACTTTATCCAGCAAACAGGATCTACATATACAGGTTCTGGTACATTAACATTAAATAAAGCGTCCACCAGTACACAGAATGTTTTTGATTTGTGGAGTTCACCGGTTGCATCACAAGGGATGGATGACATCTTTGTTACCGATGGTAGCTTAGTAAGAGAATACCTTACTGCAACAGATGCTTATGCAACGGTTTCTCCAACAGCAGCATTTGGAAAAGGATATGCCGTAAGAGGAACTGGAACTGATGTTTCAGCAACCTTTACAGGAACACCAAACAACGGAACCAATACTTTTCCCTTAAGCAATACCCTTAGTGCAAATGGTAACCGTTACAACTTGGTAGGAAATCCATATCCGTCGAACTTTAATTTAATAACGTTTTACAATACCAACCAGGGAGATGGTTCTACTACAGGAATTACCCCAACCATGTATTTTTACAACAGTTCTGCGGCAACAGATAAATGGGGAACATTTAATGCAACAGCGGGCGGAACATGGGCTAGAGCCAATGCTGCTACAATAGAAACATCCGTAAAACCGGGACAAGCCTTTTTTGTAAGTGGAAGAAGTGCATCTACCACGGTTAGTTTTGATAACTCGATGAGAAATGCAGCAGCAGCAATATTTGTTAATAAAGCAGCAGTCAGTACAACAGAAGGGAAATATTGGTTGGAACTTACGGCACCAAACAATAATACGACCGGTTTTGCAGTAACCTATGGTTATGGAGCATCCAACAACTTCGACCTTTACGATTCAAAAATGATGAGTACTGGTACAGATGCTTTCTACACTTATTTGGGAACAGAAAAGTTAGCCATTCAGGGAAGAGATTATTTTGTAAGTACGGATGTCGTTAATTTGGGTAACAAACATTCTGCAGCCGGACAATACACCATTTCATTGGTGAACAAAATAGGATGGTTTACAGCAGGGCAGCCGATTTATCTTCACGATAAAGAATTGGGAACGTATACCGATTTGCAAACCGGTAACTATAGTTTTACAACCAATGCATTGGAACAGCAAAACCGTTTCGAAATTGTTTATCAAACGTCCGCTTTAGGAACCGCAGAAAACGTTAAAGCAGAAACGAAAGTCTATAGAGACGGAGAGTATTTTGTAGTAGAAGCATCAGAGAAAATCACCGGCATTGAAGTATATGATGCTTCCGGAAGATTGGTGCTTACGCAACAGCCAAATCGCATGAATGCAAGACTACTAATTTCATCAAAAGGAATGTATGTCATCCACATCAAAACGGTAAAATCTGAAACTTCTAAAAAAGTAATAAAATAACACCAAGATGAAAAAATTAATTTTAATAGCAACTGTTACCTTAGCAAACTTGGCTTGGGCACAGCAAAGTACGGATATTAATGCTGAAGACACAGGAAATGTTTTCCTGGAGGCAGAAAAATCAAATTCAAATAATCAGGATGATGTTTTATACCAGACCTATGAAACAGATCCGGGTGATCCTAATGCACCCATAGATGATTATGTTCCCTTTTTGCTAGTGGCAGCAGTAGGTTTAATCTATTATACTTACCGCAGAAAAATGGCCATCAACTAAAAGGATAAATTTAAAACATCCAAATATAAAAACCCGGAAAGAAGTTCCGGGTTTTTTTAGGTTTTACAGGGATATCAGAATTCAATTAATGCACTCATTAAAAATAATTTTAAACATAAATGAAAATATGCAGTATTTTGTTAACTTTGTGAGATGAAGTAAACAGTCTAAATTAATCATTAGACACTTGTTTTAGAGGCTTTTATAAGTCTGGAAAAGATCACTCTACATAGATTTAATTTTCAAAAAACTATAAACCGTATAATAAAATGGATAAAATATGGCTTTCTTCTCCACACATGGGTGGAGGTGAAATGAAATATATTCAAGAGGCGTTTGATTCAAATTGGGTAGCTCCTTTAGGCCCCAATGTCAACGGATTTGAAGATGATATTGAGAATTTTCTCGGAAAAGGAGTTCATGTAGCAGCATTAAGCTCAGGAACAGGAGCTTTGCATTTAGCATTGGTACTTTTAGGGGTTAATGCAGGAGATTTTGTAATCTGTCAGTCACTTACTTTTTCAGCTTCCGCTAATCCAATCAAATATTTGAATGCCAATGCTTTGTTTGTAGATAGTGAGAAGGAAACGTGGAATCTTTGCCCCAATGCGGTGGAAGATGCCATTAAAAGCAAACTGAAAATAGGCTTGAAGCCCAAGGCTATTATTGCAGTGGATTTATATGGGATGCCTTATAAAATTGAAGATATACGGGCCATTTCTAAAAAATACGAAATCCCTGTTATTGAAGATGCTGCAGAAGCTTTGGGAAGTACCTATAAAGGAAAAAAATGCGGCACTTTTGGGGATATTTCCATTTTAAGTTTCAATGGAAACAAAATTATAACCACTTCAGGAGGAGGTGCCTTAATTCTTAAGAAAAAAGAATATAAAAATAAAGCGGTTTATCTTTCAACACAGGCTCGTGATGATGCCCCTCATTATGAACATACTACTTTAGGGTATAATTACAGAATGAGCAATGTTTGTGCAGGAATTGGTAGAGGGCAAATGGAAGTGCTGCAGGAAAGGGTAGATCAAAGAAGAGCAAACAATGCTTTTTATAAAGAAATCTTTGCTGGCGCAGAAGGAATTTCCGTTTTTCAGGAACAGAATAAAAATTTCTATTCCAATCATTGGCTTTCTGCAGTGTATATCAATCCTGATGAAGCTGGCTTTACCCGTGAAGATTTGAGATTGGCTTTAGCAAAAGAAAATATAGAATCCCGTCCCATTTGGAAACCAATGCATTTGCAACCGGTTTTTAAAAAAGAAAAGTATTTCGGAGGTAAAGTGGCATCCGATATTTTTAATAACGGACTTTGTCTTCCTTCGGGATCCAACCTTACGGCTGAGGATAAAGAAAGAATTAAATCAGTACTGGAACGTATGATCAATAAAGAATTGGTGTAATTACTTTTTTATTGGAAAATAATTTACCTTTGTGAAGACGAAATGGGCAGAGGGGTCACCAAAGGAAGTGAATGAAGGAGTCATAAAAAACATAAATTTGAAAATAAATACTTTTTATTTTTTGCCGTATTATGCACATTGATCATCTTAAAAAGAAGATTTATAATGGGGATAATATTGTAAATCTTGCTGAGCTCAGGTATTTGCCAAGGTGGGTTATTTTGTTTATTGACATTATATTGCTCTTCTGTTCCGTTTTTTTTTCCTATAATATCCTAAACCAGCTTGGGGTTAATACCAAAACTTATATAACACCTGAACAGAAATATGTGCTCATAGTATCGGTAAACATAGTCTATATGTTTTTGCTGAAGACGTTTGCAGGAATTATCAGGCATTCTACTTTTATAGATTTATTCAAGATCATACTGGCAAGTCTCTTTACAGTAGTTACGGTAAGTCTCATTAACTTAATTTCCATCATATTTTTTCAGGTAAGGCTGTTTAGATACCCGGTTTTAGTAATCTATTTCTTGACTTCTTTTGCTACCCTTTTTATGTTTAGGCTGGTAGTTAAAGAATTTTTTCAATTAATCAAAGAGTATCGCAGAAGTACGTCCAAAAAAAGAATTTTAGTTCTCGGAATTGATGAACAGTCTATTGCGGTGGCGAGAACCATTTTGGATAATTCGGCACTTCCTTATCATGTGGTGGGTTTCTTAACAGAAAGATCCGATTCCAAGAGAGCAAAAATATTAGGTAAGCCTATATTCGCTAAAACTAAAATTCTTAATAATTCAAAACAGGATTTAGATATTGATGGGGTCTTGATCATCCAGGAGATGATGTCCAAAGAAGAAATGAACAACTGGGTAAATTTATTTCTGGAAAGGGATTTTCAGGTCTTCAAAGCGCCTACTGTTCAAAAACTCAGAGACAACGATTTTGGCAGTAAAATCCGAAGTTTGCAAATTGAGGATCTTTTAAACCGCAAACCTATCAAAATTGAAAATACTGAGGTTAAAAGAAGACATTTCCAAAAAACAATTTTAGTTACGGGGGGTGCAGGTTCTATCGGTAGTGAAATTGTCCGTCAGGTAGCACAATTTGAACCTTCACTCATTGTGGTTTTGGATCAGGCAGAAACACCGCTCTATGATATAGAGCTTGAAATGAGAGAAAGATTTCCTAAAATTGATTTCAAATTTATTTTAGCAGACATTTCAAATCGACACAGGATTGAACCGCTTTTTCAGAAGTATAAATTTTCAATGGTCTATCATGCAGCGGCCTATAAGCATGTTCCTTTGGTTGAAGAAAATCCGCATGAAGCGATATTGGTCAACGTATTAGGTTCTAAAAATCTTTCTTCGTTATCTAGTAAATACAAGGTGAACCGTTTTGTAATGGTTTCAACAGACAAAGCAGTAAATCCTACTAACGTTATGGGCGCTTCTAAACGAAGTGCTGAACTCTTTGTCCAATCATTACAAAATACGGAAGGTAATACAACAAAATTCATTACCACACGTTTTGGTAATGTATTAGGTTCTAACGGATCGGTAATTCCTCATTTTAAAAGACAAATTGAAAATGGGGGGCCTATCACCATCACGCATCCTGATATCGTACGTTATTTTATGACCATTCCAGAAGCGTGTGAGTTGGTTTTGCAGGCTGGAACCATGGGAACTGGAGGTGAAATCTTCGTTTTTGATATGGGTGAACCTGTTAGGATTTTGGATCTTGCCAGAAGAATGATCAAACTTTCGGGCTTTGATCCTGATACGGACATTAAAATCGTTTATACGGGATTACGACCTGGTGAAAAATTGTATGAAGAATTGTTAAGTGACGATACCAAAACACTTCCTACGCCAAATGATAAAATCATGATTTCCAAAGATCCTCATATGGATTTTGCTGAAATCGATAAAAAAGTAAACTGCATAACAAAAGCAGCCTTAAGGCAAGATAAAATTGAGGTAGTACGCCTCTTAAAAGAAATTGTAAAGGAATTTAAAAGCAACAATTCAATATATGAAGTCTTGGATAAGTAATTGAGAATTGTATATTTGCAAAATTCTATTTTTTAGTAAATAAAAATGAGTAAAACAATATATATATTCTTAGTTATAGGATTCTTCTCTTTAACATCCTGTAAAGTAAAAGAAAAGACCAACGAATTGAATTATCTTCAGAATGCGGAACAGTTGGCCACTGAAGTTTCTTTAAAAAACGCACAAAATACCCTTCAAATTGGCGACCAAATCAATATCTATGTTACCGCTAAAAACATGGATGTGGTGAAGCCTTTCAACCAAACATATTACTCGTCCCAAAATACACCGGGCGTACCCAATTCTGTGGCGCAAGCAACCGAAAAAAACTATTATGTAGATTCCAACGGAGATATTGAATTTCCAATACTGGGAAAAATAAACACCACAAATAAAACACTCGAACAATTAAAAGAAGAATTGACGCAGGGAATTTCTGCCTATGTAAAAAATCCTACGGTTTTAGTAAGACTTGCCAATTTAAAAGTTTCGGTTTTAGGTGAAGTGGCAAGGCCCAATCAGTATCTGATGACCGAAGCTAATCCTACACTTCTTAATGCTTTGGCTGCAGCCGGAGATTTTACAATGTATGGTAAAAGAGAAGACGTATTGGTGGTAAGAAACATCAACGGCGAAATTACACAACAAAGAATCAATTTTTTAGATGCCAATTTTATTAATTCTCCTTATTTCTTTCTAAAACAGGGAGATGTAATATATGTTTCTGCAACACCAACCAAAGAAAAAGTGGCCCGCGTAAATCCAAATACCAATACCTATATTG
>JAEZWE010000031.1 GCA_023420435.1 Bacteroidota bacterium | reverse complement strand
CGTCACCATATTGGATGGCTTCTTCAGGTGATAAATTTTGATTGTAAGTAAGTTGAATAGAATTTACCGTATCAGAACCTTTTTTCATTTGTTGTAGCGTGGAAATGGGTATGGAAATCATCCTTTCTTCCCAATCTCCGCCAGCTTCATCAGAAAAAACACCGATTATTTTGAAAATACTTCCGTTGATATCTAAATCTTTTCCAATAGGATTTCCGTCTTTGATGAGGTCTCTTTGTACCATTCTTCCAATTACGGCTACGTTTTGCCTTCTTTGTAAATCTCCTGCACTAATGTATCTTCCGTCCAGTAATTGTCGGTTTTCCAGCATTTTTTCTGCTCCTGTTGTTCCGCTAATTTGGTAAGTTCCGCTTTCTTTTCCATATTTTACCATCATCGCAGTGTTTAGTTTTGGAGCGGAATATTCTACCTTTTCGGGATCTATTTTGACGACATCTTCGTAATCTTCGTTTTTCAAAACCACTTCACGATTGCTTTGTAAACCGCCATAGGCAATGGTGGTTTTTCCCGTATATATCTGAATTGAATTTTGTGCATCTCTTGCAAACCCTTTCGTAAAGGCATTTTGCAATCCGGTACCAATTCCAAAAAGCACAATGAAAATAAATAATCCCAAAGCCACCGTAAATCCTGAAAGAACAGTTCTCAGAACATTACTTCGTATGGAAGCAAAAATTTCAAGCCAGCGATCTACATCGAACATTATTTCTGAAAATTTTTAAAATAGAGGTTAAGCCAAAATGCGTTGTTTAATAAAGGTATCACTTTCAATAATACCGTCTTTCAGCACCACATTTCTTTTTGTTTCTGCCGCTACATCCGGTTCATGAGTTACTACGATAATGGTTTTCCCTTCATTGTTAATTTGCTGCAGAAGTTTCATAATATCATACGTTGTTTTGGAGTCTAAAGCGCCTGTTGGTTCATCTGCTAAAATTACTTTGGGATCAGTTATTAAAGCTCTGGCAATGGCAACTCTTTGTTTTTGTCCACCGGAAAGTTCATTTGGGAGATGATTTGCCCAAGGTTCCAGCCCTACTTTTTCCAAATATTCCAAAGCTTTTAAATTTCTTTCTTTTCGGGAAACATTTTGATAATATAAAGGTAACGCCACATTTTCCAAAGCGGTTTTGTAGCCAATTAAATTAAACGACTGGAAAACAAAACCCAAAAATCGGGAACGGTATTCTGCGGCTTTTACTTCGGAAAGATGTTCTATTGGGATACCATCCAATTCATAAATCCCGGAATCTTTTTCATCCAAAATTCCGATAATATTCAAAAGTGTTGATTTTCCCGAACCTGAACTTCCCATGATAGACACAAATTCGCCTTCTTCAATGGTTAAATTGATGCCTTTCAATACATGAAGTTTGCTTTTTCCGGTGTCGTATGATTTGTGAAGGTCTTGAATGATAAGCATGAAATGATGTTTCAATAAATAATTGGTAGATTTTCCCTTGAATTTGTTACAAAATCACAAAAAAATAGGGAATTTAATCCTTGTGTTTAATTGTAAATTTTTAGTAATCAGTTTTTTATTAAAATTGTTTAATTATTTTCTGCGAAAAATGCCATTTTTACTTGCGTGCTCCTCCGAAACTTGCTGATAGGGCGCATTCTGTGTCTTTGTGGAAAACTTTTAGGCTTCAAAACCAGATATTTAATAGGAACACCTTTTAATATTTGGATGGTTTTTCTATTTTTGTTTTCACCTTTCGGCGGAAAAATATTATTTATTTTGTGGATAAAAATGTATCGTAAAGTACAGATAATCAAAAAATTATAAAATAGGAACAGGTTTTCCACCGAAAACAATTTCTAACACTATTTAAACCACTTGCATAATGGGAATTTTTGACAAAAGAGTAAGCTACAAACCCTTCGAATATCCGGAAATTTTGAAATTTGTTGAAGCCATCAATAAATCGTTTTGGGTGCATTCCGAAGTAGATTTTACGGCCGATGTTCAGGATTTTCATTCACAATTGAAACCGCACGAAAAAAATGCGGTAAAACATGCGCTTTTAGCCATTGCCCAAATTGAAGTTTCGGTAAAAACATTTTGGGGAAATTTGTATAATCATCTTCCAAAACCGGAATTCAACGGTTTGGGAGCTACTTTTGCAGAGTGCGAATTTCGTCATTCCGAAGCGTATTCTCGTTTGTTAGAAGTGTTGGGTTACAACGAAGAATTTATGCATGTGGTGGAAATTCCTGCCGTGAAGAAAAGAATTGATTTCCTTTCCAATGTATTAAAGCACGCCAATTCTGCAACGCCAAAAGAATATGTTTCTTCATTGTTGTTGTTTTCCATTTTAATTGAAAATGTATCCTTGTTTTCGCAATTTGCCATCATCCTTTCTTTCACAAGATTTAAAGGATTTATGAAAAATGTGAGCAACATTATTGCTTGGACTTCCGTAGACGAGCAAATTCACGCCAATGCCGGAATTTACTTAATCAACAAAATCCGTGAGGAACAACCCGATTTATTAACCGATTCAGACATCGAAGATATTTACACTTTGGTGGATCAATCAGTAGAACTGGAAGGCGAAATTTTAGACTGGATTTTCGAAATGGGTGAACTGGATAAATTCTCCAAAGAAGATTTACTGAATTTTATGAAATACCGTGTTGATGACAGTTTAAAGAAAATCAACATGAAAACCCGTTACAACGTAACACCGGAACAATACCGGCCAATGGTTTGGTTTGAAGAAGAAGTTTTCGCCAATTCTTTAGACGATTTCTTTGCAAAAAGACCGGTAGATTATACGAAACACGATAAAAGTATTACAGCAAACGATTTGTTTTAAAAAAGCAGGAAGTTGGAAGAGGGAAGCAGGAAGCTTCAATCCCTATTAATTTTTTGTTTTAAAAATAGAATAAAATTTATAGAATTGGGCTTTAGGCCATTTTCAAAAAATAAATTCAATTGGCTTTAGCCAAAATTTAATAGAGATACTTCGTTCCTTGCAATGAAAAAAAACTAAAACCTAATCCCCAAAACCTAATCCCTAAAAAAAATGGAAGAAAATAACAATATATGGTGGCTCAACGAAGAAAGTGAGCAAATGTTGAACAGAGGTTACCTTCTAAAAGGTGAAACCGTAAAAGGTGCCATCGAAAGAATTACTACAGCTGCGGCAAAACGTTTGTATAAACCGGAATTGCAACCTGCTTTCGAAGAAATGATTATGAAAGGTTGGATCAGCTTTTCTTCTCCGGTTTGGGCAAATATGGGTACACAAAGAGGTTTGCCGATTTCATGTTTCAACGTGCATATTCCGGATAGTATTGAAGGAATAACCCACAAAATGGGCGAAGTGATCATGCAAACCAAAATTGGTGGCGGAACTTCAGGCTATTTCGGGGAATTGAGAAATCGTGGAACCGCCGTTACCGACAACGGAAAATCTTCCGGAGCGGTTTCTTTCATGAAATTGTTCGATACTTCGATGGATGTGGTTTCTCAAGGAGGAGTTCGTAGAGGTGCTTTTGCGGCTTATTTGGATATTGACCACGGAGATATTGAAGAATTTTTGTCCATTAAAGATATTGGAAGCCCGATTCAAAATTTATTTACCGGAGTTTGCGTTCCCGATTATTGGATGCAGGATATGATTGATGGAGACATGGAAAAACGTAAAGTTTGGGCAAGAGTTTTGGAAAGTCGTCAACAAAAAGGACTTCCGTATATTTTCTTTTCCGATAATGTGAACAGAAATAAACCTCAGGTTTACAAAGATTTGGGAATGACGATTAATGCAAGTAATTTATGTTCAGAAATTATGTTGCCTTCCTCCACTGAGGAATCTTTTATCTGTTGCCTTTCTTCCATGAATTTGGAATTATATGATGAGTGGAAAGACACCAATGCCGTAAAACTCGCAATTTATTTCCTGGATGCTGTACTGTCGGAATTTATAGAAAAAACGGAAGGAAACTATTATTTGCAGGGAGCAAGAAATTTTGCCATGCGACACAGAGCACTTGGTTTAGGAGCTTTGGGCTATCATTCTTACCTTCAGAAAAATATGATCCCTTTTGAAAGTTTCCAGGCAACACAGTTTAATGCAAGAGCTTTCAGACATATTAAAGAACAGGCAGAACAGGCTTCAAGAGAATTGGCAAATATTTATGGCGAACCGGAACTGTTGAAAGGGTATGGTTTAAGAAATACCACTTTATTGGCAATTGCTCCAACAACTTCCAGCTCTGCAATTTTGGGACAAACATCTCCGGGAATTGAACCCTTTGCGTCCAATTATTACAAAGCCGGTTTGGCGAAAGGAAATTTCATGAGAAAAAATAAATATCTTGCGAAATTGCTTCAAAATAAAGGTTTGGATAACGAAGAAACGTGGAGAACCATTATGTTGAATCACGGTTCAGTTCAACATATTGAGGAATTAACGGAAGATGAAAAAGCAGTATTCAAAACATTTAGAGAAATTTCTCCAATGGAAATTATTTCGCAAGCCGCACAAAGACAGCAATACATTGATCAAGCGCAAAGTTTGAATTTGCAAATTCCATCAACAATGCCAGTGAAAGATGTGAACTATCTTTACATCGAAGCTTGGAAAAAAGGCGTGAAAACTTTGTATTATCAAAGAAGTTCATCCGTTTCTAAAGAATTAATGGTGAATTTTGTAAGCTGTTCTTCTTGTGAAGCTTAGGAAGTGAATGGTCAATGGTGAATAGTAATAGTGAATTTTCATCGAATAATATAAGAGCCGCAGATTTTTTCTGCGGTTTTTTTGTTGGATGAAATAAAATTTGTTTAGCCCAGCCCTAAAGGGAGCAAATTTTATTTCTAACAAGATTTCATTTTAAGGAAGAAATTTTTCCTCCCTTTAGGGTTGGGGAGAGAAAAATTGCTGATCTTTATTAAAAAATATGAAAAACTTAACTCCAAATTATGATGAGGGGATGTGGAAGGGTGCTTCACCCGAATCGTTTTCGAAAGCTCAGTTTTTACGGACTGTAATGACAAATGCTGAGATGATATTGTGGGAAAAACTAAAGAATAATCAGCTTGAAGGTTTAAAATTCAGAAGGCAACATCCTGTTCATCTTTTTATTGCAGATTTTTACTGTCATAAATACCATTTGATTATTGAAATTGACGGTGGTTACCACGAGTCTGAAGAACAAAAGAAAAAGGATTATGAACGAACAAAATTATTAGAGGAAAATGGTTTGACTTTGATTCGGTTTACCAATGAAGATGTTGAAGATAATTTGAATGATGTTTTGGATTGTATCAGAAACAAAATAGAAGAGCTAAAGAAATAAAATTTGTTTGCTCCGATCCTAAAGGGAGCAAATTTTATTTCTATTAAGACTTCGTTTTATGAAAGAAATTTTTCCACCCTTTAGGGTTGGGGAAAGAAAAATTTCTGGTTTGAAGGCGAAATCCTTAACTTTAAACAATAAACCTCAAACTTTAAAATAATATGAAATTCGGACAAGTTGAAGATCCTTCAAAAATAGATTTTACCCTTCCTGAAGACCATCCGAAAACGATGGAAATTCTACAAAATAATAAAAAAGGACTTAAAAATATTTCCATCGGATGCGCAAAATGGAATAAAACCGATTTGAAAGGATTTTATCCTAAAG
The DNA here is from genome assembly GCA_023420435.1 of Bacteroidota bacterium. Taxonomy (GTDB): domain Bacteria; phylum Bacteroidota; class Bacteroidia; order Flavobacteriales; family Weeksellaceae; genus JAEXBA01. The sequence goes on along the minus strand of JAEZWE010000031.1, from coordinate 24,887 downwards.
GTACTAAAGATGAATTATCTTATTATTCTACCCAGTTCAATTCCATCGAGTTGAACGCCACTTTTTACGGCATGCCTTCACCGGATCAAGTTTCTACATGGAAAGAAAAAACACCGCAAGATTTCAAATTTTTTCCGAAAATCACCAATTCGGTTTCGCATTTCAAAAGGTTGATTAATGTTACTGATGTTGTTACGGATTATGTAACTTCCATTATGAATTTTGATGAAAAATTAGGAATGGTTTTCCTGCAGTTGCACGACAATTTCAAACCGAAAGATTTTGACAGGGTGGAAAAATTCGTGAACGATTGGCCGAAAGAAATTCCTTTAGCCATAGAACTCCGAAACAACGAATGGTTTGAAGATGAAGAAATTTTCAACAAAACTTGCGAACTTTTTGAAAAAAATAATATCACGAATATTATCGTAGACACCGCCGGAAGAAGAGATATGTTGCATATGCGATTAACGACACCTACCGCTTTTATCCGTTATGTTGGCGCCAATGCAGAAAACGATTACGAACGTCTCGACGATTGGTTGGAACGTTTAACGCAATGGAAAGAACAAGGTTTGGAAAATGTATATTTTTTCGTTCATCAAAACATTGAAAAAGCATCGCCACTACTTTCTGCCCATTTTATAAAAGAAATGAATGATAAATGGGGTACCAAAATTCATATTCCAGAAATGGCAGAACCCAAAACATTATTTTAAATAAAAATCCTTCTCGAAATGAGAAGGATTATGTTTTACGCCAGAAACTCTAATTCCTTATCCCTAAAATCGTTTTTTTCTACTATTTTTATCATCGTTTTCAGAATCTTTTTTCTCGTTTTAGCCAAATTCCGGATGTTTTTATCTTCACTGTAATCGAAAATATCATCTTTAAAAGATACCGTATCTCCCTTTTTAAATTTCACGCCACTTTTTTTCATCTCTTTCAGAAACATCAGCTGCGTCATCGATTCTAAAATTTTATGTTCTGCTTTCCCAAAAGTTTTCAAAGCGTTCAAAATTTCTTTTTTATATTTTTTCTTTCCCATAATTAGCAATTATCACCTAAAGATATTAAAACAATTCCTTATTTATTTCTTATTTTTGAAAAATAAAACTTAAAAAATGAGCCAAGATTTAGTTTTCGACTTAATTGAAAAAGAAAAACAACGCCAAACCCATGGAATTGAGCTAATTGCATCAGAAAATTTTGTTTCTGAAAATGTAATGAAAGCAATGGGAAGTGTTTTGACTAATAAATATGCGGAAGGTTATCCCGGAAAAAGATATTATGGCGGTTGTGAAGTCGTAGATGAAGTGGAAACTTTAGCAATCAACAGAGCCAAAGAACTTTTTGGGGTTGAATATGCAAATGTACAGCCACATTCCGGTTCACAGGCAAATGCGGCAATATATTTAGCAGTTTTAAAACCTGGAGATGCTGTTTTAGGTTTGGATCTTTCGATGGGAGGTCATTTAACACATGGGTCTTTTGTTAATTTTTCCGGAATTCAGTATCAGGCTAATTTTTATGGCGTAGAAAGAGAAACGGGTAGAATTGATTACGAAAATGTTCGTCAAAAAGCATTGGAAGTAAAACCTAAAATGATTATTGCAGGATATTCTGCCTATTCCAGAGATTTAGATTTTAAAAAATTCAGAGAAATTGCAGATGAGGTTGGCGCAACACTTTGGGCAGATATTGCACATCCTGCAGGTTTAATTGCTAAAGGTTTGCTTTCTTCCCCTTTTGAACATTGTCATGTCGTTACAACAACTACTCATAAAACGCTTCGTGGACCAAGAGGAGGATTAATCATGATGGGAAAAGATTTTGAAAATACTTATGGTCATAAAACACCAAAAGGAGAAATCAAAATGATGAGTCAGGTTTTGGATGGAGCTGTCTTCCCTGGAATTCAGGGTGGACCTTTGGAACATGTTATTGGAGCAAAAGCAGTAGCTTTTGGAGAAGCATTGGATCAAAAATTTGAAATTTATGCAAAGCAAGTGGTTTCCAATGCGCAAGCTTTGGCTAAAGCGATGATGGAAAGAGGTTTTGAAATTGTTTCCGGAGGAACCGATAACCATTTGATGTTGGTAGATTTAAGAAACAAAAATGTCAACGGAAAAGAAACTGAAAAAGCGCTTGTTCAAGCGGATATTACCTGTAATAAAAATATGGTGCCTTTTGATGATAAATCGGCTTTCACGACTTCAGGTATTCGTTTGGGAACCGCAGCTGTTACCACGAGAGGTTTGAAAGAAAATGATATGGAAACTATTGCTGAACTCATTTCAAATGTAGTGGATAACGTTAAAAATGAAACGGTTTTAGCAGATGTTAGAAAAAAAGTAAATAACATGATGGACGGAATTCCGTTGTTTAGCTATTAGTTAATAGGGATTGGTTTTTAGATAATAGCATTTAGTGAAAAAATCAGGTAATATTGACCTGATTTTTTTATTTTTACCCATCAAATCCCAACCCTAATTTTAACTACTAACCTCAAACATCTAACTCCTAACTCCTAATCCCAAACCCAAACCTTGGATAAAAAATCATACACTTTTGAAGAAATCAAACAGAAAATGGTAAATTATTGTGTTTATCAGGATCGTTGTCATCTCGAAGTGGAACAAAAAATGAGAGAGTTTTTGTTGATTCCGGAAGCTAAAGACGAGATTTTACTTTACTTAATGAAAGAAAATTATCTCAACGAAGAGCGTTTCACCAGAAGTTACATTCGGGGAAAATTCAACATTAAAAATTGGGGTAGAATTAAAATTAAAATCCATTTAAAACAAAAAGGAATTTCTGAAAAACTGATTTCCAAATGCATGGATGAAATTGATGAAGACGACTATCGAAAAATAATTCTACAAATCTGGAACAATTATTATGAACGACAGAAAGGATTGAAAGATTATCAGAAAAAATCAAAAACCATACATTATCTCTTAAGCAGAGGCTTTGAGTATGAAGAAATTTTACAAACAATTTCTTCTTAATTTTCTTTGGTTAACAGGCGATGTTAACAAAACATAAAGCAATGTTGCCGAGGAAACTTCCTTATTTGGAATAATTATTATATTTTTGCGTTTTAATTGCGATTGATGAAATTAATAAAATATTGCTGTTTCTTGGCTTTAGGAATTTTTCTTTTTTCCTGTAAACCAAAGCAGAACATGGTCTATATGTCCAATTCTAATTCAGAGCAGGAAATTGCACAAGCTAAATTTCAGGGTTTACATATTCAGGAAGGAGATCAGTTGCTGATTTTGGTTTCTGCTTTGGATGAAATTGCGGTTCGTCCTTTTAATTTGAATACCATGAACCGAACTGGTTCAGAATCTCAGGCAGCTGCGCAAAATGTTGGTCAACCCAGTGAATACGTGGTAATGACAGATGGTTACATCAATTTTCCGGTTATAGGGCGGATTTTTGTGAAAGGAATGACGCAATCACAACTTCAGGATGAATTGGAAAACCGTTTAAAAACTTACTTAACAGATCCAATGGTTTCAATTGGGTTAAAGAATTTTAACATCAGTGTTTTAGGAGAGGTTAAAAATCCGGGACAAAAAACCAGTCAGACCCAAAAAATAAACTTATTTCAGGCAATTGCTTTGGCGGGAGATATGACGGAATATGGGGACAGAACCAAAGTGAAACTCATCCGTTCACAGGAATCCGGCCAGGATTTGGTGGTGAATTTGGATTTAGCAGGATCCAACATTGTAAACTCTCCTTACTACTATCTTCAGCAAAATGATATTTTGTATGTGGAACCGGATAGGAACAAACAAATTGCCGCCAATACCAATCCCAATAGAGGATTATGGTTTCAGGTAGGAGGTATTGCCATTGCATTAGCCACATTAATAATTAGTTTGACACGATAATAAATGGAGTCTTTTGATATTTTAAAAGAGCAAAACGAAAAAATTGATCTGAAAAGAGAGATTAATAAATACCTTCGAAGATGGTATTGGTTTGCTTTAAGTGTAATGGTTTTTTTGGCGGCAGCGACCATTTATTTACGTTATGCCGAAAAACAGTACTTATCCAAAACCACTTTGAAATTTCAGCAAAGCAAGCAAAACGCTGCTACGGCTTCAGCACTTTCCGATTTGAAAGCTTTAGGAATTGGGGTTAGCGGTGATGGAGAATTAATTACGGAAACAGTGGTTATTGTATCTAAACCTATTTTAGAAAAAGTAGTTAGCAATCTCAATCTTCAGGTGAAAATATTTTCCATAGGTAAGGTAAAGGAAACGGATTTATATGATAGACCTCCTTTTACGGTAAAATTATATGTGATGAACCCTAAATTTAATACGGGTTCCTACGTGTTGGATGTAGTGCGAAATAATTCTTTTAAAATTTCCGGACTTAAAGAAAATTTCCGCTTTGGGATTCCTTATGAATTTCCTTTTGGAAAAGCCGTTTTCCATGCAACCCCTGGTTTGAAATTAGACGATGAATACAGAGTTGATATTTTAAATATTGAGCAGGCAGTAAACAGCTTGGAAAGCACGATTTCGGTGGTGATACCAGAAGATAAAGGATATATTATGGAACTTTCAAGAGTGGGTGTGGTTCCAAAGAAATCAGAAGATATTTTAAATGAAATTTCCAGACAGTACAATATCGATGGCATTAATGATAAAAATCAGGAAGCATTAAGTACCCAGGAATTTATCAGAAAAAGAATTGATATCATAACCAATGATTTGTTGGGGGTTGAAAGTCAAAAAGAAAGTTTCAAGAGGCAGAATGAAATAGCGGATTTGGAAACGCAAGCGCAGCTTTCTTTACAAAATGCCAGTGAGAATACCAGACAAATTGTGAGTATGAGTACGCAATTAGATTTGATAAATTCACTTAATGTTGCAGCTGCAGGTTCTGGAGATAAATTGTTGCCAAGTAATTTAGGTTTACCTTCATCTACTGAGGCTTTAATTGCGCAGTATAATGACTTGGTCTTAACAAGAAACCGTACTTTGAAGCAAGCCACTAACGCAAATCCTGCTGTAGTTGAAATGAATAAAGAAATTGCCTCTTTAAAAGGGGTAATTCGTAAAAACCTTTCAGATACCAGAAATACTTTAGCGCAAAATATAGGAAACTTACAACAGCAGGTTAGTATTGATAAAGGTAAAATTGCCAGAGTTCCGGGTCAGGAAAAAATTGCTAGAGGAATTGATAGGGAACTGAATCTAAAAGAACAATTGTATCTTTTTTTATTACAGAAAAGAGAAGAAAATGAAATTACTTTAGCGGTTACTGCCCCGAAAGCTAAAGTAGTAAATCCGGCTTTTACGGTGGGACAGGTAAAGCCAAAATCTCAGGTGGTATTACTGGGTGCGGGAATTTTGGGTCTTTTACTTCCTTTTCTTTTCTTATATTCTAAATTTGCTTTAGATACCAAGATTCATTCAAGAGAAGATTTGACGAATAAAATAAAAGATACAACGGTATTGACAGAAATTCCTTTACATGAAAATGAAAATGAATTAATTGGTCAAAATGATTTTTCAGTTTATGCAGAATCATTTAGGATTTTAAGTTCCAATCTAAAATTTTTACTGAAAACAAAAGGGATTGAAAAAGGCGGCGTATTGGTAATTACTTCATCCATTAAAGGAGAAGGTAAAACAACAGTTTCCATGAATACCGCACTAGCTTTATCAAGTAAAAATAAAGTAATTTTGATCGGTGCCGATTTAAGAAATCCTCAAATTCAGCGTTATTTTAAATCATATTCCTCTCAGGGGTTAACGGATTATTTAGTTTCTGAAACGGATGATGCTTCAGCTTATATAGCGCCTTCACAATTGACCAAAAATTTGGATGTGATGGTAAGTGGAACAACGGCCCCAAATCCAAATGACTTGTTGGATATGGAAAAATTTGGAAAATTAGTGGAAAAACTTCGGAAAGAGTACGATTATGTATTGATTGATTCAGCACCGGTCATGTTGGTAAGTGACTCCATCCACCTAATGGAACATGCGGATGTGGTATTGTATGTAACGAGAGCTAACCATACAGAAAAAGAGATGTTGGATTTTGCTTCTAATTTTGGAAAAGAAAATCATATCAAGACATTAGCTTTTATTTTGAATGGGGTTAATAAAGAAAATACCCGTTATGGTAAAAAGTATGGTTATGGTTACTATAATGAAAAACCGGTAACAGGTTGGAAGAAGATTTTTAATATCTAATCGTTATCTATTTAAAAAAACAATAATTATGAACAATAAAATCGCAGTCATTGGATTAGGCTATGTTGGCCTTCCTTTGGCAAGATTATTTGCCACAAAATATCCCGTGGTTGGTTTTGATATAAACTCCAAAAGAGTAGAGGATTTAAGAAACGGTCATGATGATACCTTAGAAGTTTCGGATGATTTATTGCAATCTGTAATTGTAGATGAAAATCCTTTAAATAAAACAGAATCTCAAAAAGGTTCCGATTCTGGTTTATTTTGCTCTAATGATACAAATGATTTAGTTGAAGCAAATATATATATTGTGACGGTTCCAACGCCAGTAGATAAAAATAATAGACCTGTTCTTACTCCTTTGGTAAAAGCAAGTGAAACGGTTGGGAAAGTTTTGAAAAAAGGAGATATTGTGATTTATGAATCCACAGTATATCCAGGGGTAACCGAAGAAGAATGTGTTCCTGTATTAGAAGCTATATCAGGTTTGGAATTCAATGTTGATTTCTTTTGTGGGTATTCACCTGAAAGAATAAACCCGGGTGATAAGGAACATACCGTTGAGAATATATTGAAAGTAACTTCAGGTTCAACTCCTGAAATTGGTGAAAAAGTAGATAATTTATACAGATCAGTCATTACTGCAGGGACACATTTAGCACCAACCATTAAAGTGGCAGAAGCTTCAAAAGTGATTGAAAATGCACAGAGAGATATTAATATCGCATTTGTGAATGAATTGGCAAAGATTTTCTCCTTAATGGATATTGATACACATGAAGTGCTAAAAGCTGCCGGAACCAAGTGGAATTTCTTACCATTTAAACCGGGACTTGTTGGTGGACATTGTATTGGGGTTGACCCTTTTTATCTAGCGCAAAAAGCACAAGAGATTGGTTATTATTCAGAGCTAATTTTGGCAGCACGTAGATTAAATGATTCTATGGGTGCATTTGTGGCTTCGCAAGTAGTTAAGTTAATGATTAAAAACAATATTCTTGTCAATGGAGCTGAAGTGTTGATGTTGGGAATTACTTTTAAGGAAAATTGCCCCGATGTTAGAAATACAAAGATTGTTGATGTGGTTACTGCGCTGGAAGAATATGGTATCAAAGTAACGATTTATGATCCGTGGGCTGATCCGGAGGAAGTAAAACATGAATATAATGTTCAGTCTTTTAAAAATATCTCTACAGAAAAAAAATTTGATGCAATTATTTTGGGAGTAGCACATAATGAATTTTTGGATTTGGATTTGGATAGATTTAAAAATGAGAATGCAGTGGTTTATGATGTGAAGGGAATTTTAAAAAATGTAGAAAAAAGGCTTTAATTAATAAGATTTAATTTTTGAATAATTATTTTAGATTTAATAAAAGATGTATATAAATAAGTACTTATTACTTCGTATGATTATCTATTCAATTATTGTTTTTTTTAGATAAAAGCTATATGAAAATATTATTAGTAGGTTTATATTATTTTCCAAAAATTGGAGGAGTAGAAAATTCGCTGAAGTCAATTGCTAAAGAATTAATTTCTTTAGGGCATGAAGTAGCTATTTTAACTTTAGATAGTACCACAAATCGTAAACAGATTGATTTAGTTGAAGGAGTGAAGGTTTTTAGGTTTCCATTAAAAGCAAGTGTTATTCCCCCTCTAACCCATAAACGAATTAAGGATAAAGCACGAGTTGCATTTGACGAAGTTATTTTAGATTTTTCCCCAGATCAGATATGGACAAGAAATTCGATTGTAGCTTCTGGCTTACTTCTAAATAGTAAAGTAAAACATATTAAACATATATTTTCGACATCGAGTCGTCTGAATATTGATGGTTTGTACAATAATATTAAAGATAACACATATCCTAGACGCTTGATAATCAAGTTTATAAAGTTAATGGATTATTTGTCACTTTTTAATATAGATAAAGTACTGTTAAAATCCAACAGAGTAACTCCGTTTGTATTTAGTAGTATGATGAGGGAACAAATTTTAAATGAACATAAAATTATTAAGAAAAATATAAGAGTAGTAAAACCAGGTGTTGATAGGTCTTTATTTAATAGAAACACTGAACGTAAAAATCAATTGATTTCTAAATATAATTATTTAGAAGATAAATATTTCCTCTATGTTGGAAGAGTTGCGAATTCAAAAAATGTTGATATCCTAATTGATAGTATAAAGTTAATAAAAAAATTAAATTTGGTAATTGTGGGAGAAGGACCTCAGCTTAATGATTTACAAGAAAGAGTAGCAAAATATCATTTAACCGATAGGGTTTTCTTTATGGGATCACAAAAGGAAGATTTACCATTAATTTATACATTGGCTGAAGTTACAGTACTACCAACTAAAATTGAAACATTTGGTCAAGTTCTCATTGAGTCTTTATCTTGTGGAACTCCAGTAATAGGATTTGGAGAAAATACTATTTTTAAGACAGCTGTTTCAGAAATCATAATAGATGAAAATTATGGAAAAATAGTAAACAATTTTTCTCCATTTTCTTTGTCAAACGCTATTGTAGCTTATGAAAATTTAAGTGCTAAAGATAAGGAGATTATTGCAAAAAAGAATACAAAATATGTTAGTGATGTGTTTAATTGGAAAAACACGGTTGAATTGATTTTAAACGACAAGTAACATGTCAAATATTAACCAAGATATAAAAAAAGGAACTTTTTGGGTTTTATTATTTGCAGTTGTAGGGGGACCTTTAGCTTTGGTTAGAAATTGGCTTTTTACTAATTATGATTCAACAGGAGCTTTGATTGGTGATTTTGCTGTCTTAATGATACTTTATAATGTTATTACTTCATTTTTTATGTTTGGAGGTTCATCTGTACTTACAAATTTTGTTCCTAAAATAAATAATGAAGAAGATAAATTTTCATTTTTTTTATCTTACACTTTAATATGCATATCATTGTTATGTGTGTGTTGTGTTTTATTACTGTTTTTTCCTTCATTAATTAGTTATCTAACAAATGGAAAAATTAATCAATCTCAAAACATATATTTATTCTTCATTTGTTTTCCAGTAATTTTGTCGCAGATAACAATATTTTATTTACAAGGTAAATATCAATATAAGCTCTCATCATTTTTAGCACAGCTTCCTGTTTTTTTTTATACTGGTACAATATTAGTTCTTATCATTTTTAATATACCAATTACTTTTTTTAAGACTAGTAATTCCTTTATATTATTTTTATCTATCTTAATAGTAATATCAAGTTTAATTATTGTAATTTTCAGTTTGTTTCCGATTTTAAAAAACATTGAATTTAATAGAATTAAACTTATACTTCCCAAAAAATTTTGGCACTTTTCTTTTTATGTTCATTTGATGACATTGGTTACATTTGTGTATCAAAATATTGATCAAATTTTTGTTTTGAAAATTGTTAATGTTAGAGAGTTGGCTAATTATTTTATAATTATTCAATTAGTTGAAGTAGTAAGATTCATTCCAGTAAAAATAGGCCAAGTACTTTTAGCTTCTTTCTCAAAAATAATACATTCAAATGACCAAAAGCTTTTGGCAGATACATATAACGAAGTGAGTCGAATTGTAATTATTATAAATTTAGCACTTTCAATTATCTTATTATGTTATTCATCTCAATTATTATCTTTCTTCAATATTAAAGGTTTTTATTATCAACATTGCTTTGCAATTTTACTTATTGGTTATAACATTTCAAATGTAGGAAATGTTAATAGCATGATTTTATTAGCAAAGAACTTAAGTAAACCTTTTTTTATTAATAATTTTATAGTTGTTGTTGTTCTTACGGTTGGACTCTATTTCTTTTCTCCATTAAAATTACTTGGAGTAGTTACCGCTAAATCACTTTCAATTTTGATAGGGCAGATAGGTTTGTTTTTTCTAATTAGAAAACATTTTACTGATAAAATTGGAATAAGTAAAGATTATGCATTTAGTCAATTCTTTATGGTTTTGGTTGCAGTAGCATACATTTTGACATCTAAATTTGGTCTGTTTGCTCATATTACTTTATCTTTTTTTTCCCTCTTAATTGTTTATCACTATTATAATTTTTCATTTAAAGAACTGAAAAAGAAAATCATTAATAAATCATGATAAGAAAAAAATTGATATTCATTGTAGAATTGATATTATCGTTAAGATATCTTCCTTTAAGGTTGATTGAAATAGTTGGACAGGTTTTTCCAGAGAATTCAAACGGTTGTGCGATTAGAGGATTACTGTATAAGCCTTTTTTGAAATCTACAGGAAGAAATCTTCAAATTGGGTTGAATGTTAAACTGGAACATTTAAATAATATTACGATTGGGAATGATGTATACATTGGACATGGAAGTTGGATCAGTGGATTAAGAGGAGGGATAATATTGGAAGATGAAGTAATGATTGGGCCTTATGTTAAAATGGTTAGTAGTAACCATACTTTTGAGAATGGAAGTGCGAGGTTTGCTCCAGGGATTGGTGGTGAAATCAAAATTGGTTATGGAACGTGGATCGCTAGTGGTGTAACCATTACAGCAGGAGTAGAAGTTGGGAGGGGTTCTTTACTTGCAGCTTCCACCGTAGTTACTAAAAATATACCTGAAGATTCAATTGCAGCAGGAATTCCTGCAATAATAATTGGAAAAGTTTCAGAAAAATATAAAAGATGAAAAAAATAATTAAAAAATTGTTGTTAAAGCCTCCTTATGTAAAATGGTGCAGCCAAACGATATATCAAAGTTTATTAGGCACAGTTAAGATTTTTGAATTGACAGGCGAGAAAGTATGGGAAGATCGGTCTAGAGAATTATATGAAATTTTGTCAAAAATTCAACAACCTGATGGCGGATTTGATATTGGTTATAATTTCGATTTTGGTTTGTTACATAGAAAAGGAGAAAGTACCTCACCAGAAATGGTAGGGTTGTTAGCAATGTTAGAATATGGGCGAGTTTTTGGATTTAATGATAATTTAATTTGCAATATTGAAAAAGCAATTGGATGGATTGAAAAATATTCTATTAAAATTGATAATGATTATGTTTTCATTCCATATGCACCTTACTCCACTGCAAAGGTTATGGTTTATAATGGAACTAGCTTTGTTTGTGGTGCCTTAGGATATTATCTAGGCCTACTTAATAAGAAAAACACAAGGTTAGAAAATTTATATTATGGGATGATAAAATATTTAGATCAAAAATTAATCAAGAATCAAAATTATGCCGGTAGATGTTGGTTTTACTACGATCAAGAAAGAACAGATATTATAAAAGAAAAAAAAAATAAAATCGATTACTACCATCAGATGCAACAAGTTGAAATGCATTGTTATTCTCAATTTGTAGCTCCGCACAAAGCTCAGTTGTCTATTATAAGAGATGCTTCATTATATGTTATTGATGTATTTGAAAAAGAGAAAATTGTACCTTATACAAATAATTCTAATGATTTTGGAGGTAATATTCATTTATGGGGCTTTAGCTCAATTTTGCCAGCTGTTATACAAGCAAAAAAAATTTTAACAGAGGAGCTTAAGGGAAGTGAAGAGCTTTGTAAATTTACACTTGACTTTATTTTAGATAAAGGATGGAATGGCAAAAGCTTTTATGCTGAGGTAAATAGAGATGGCATAGGTGTGGAAGCGGATTATATGGTTAGATCTGATTCATGGGTTTTTAATAGTTTAGCAACATATCTATGTTTTTCAAAAAATGATTATAGAAAAGAAGAAATAATAGAAGTTCTGGATATTTGTTATAATACAATGGCAAATGTTAATTTTTCTGGTCTTGAAAGCCATGCTTCAACATTGAAAACTCGAGTAGTTGGAAAGACTTTTACTTTTTTTAAACAAATATTCCAAAATTGAAAACACGAGAATTAATAAAATCGGATCTTTTTAGATATCATGGTAGAAGTGATATTTTAGAATTTATTAAATCTTTTTTTTTAATTGAAGGATTTAGATATATGTTTTTTCATAGATTAAAATCTAGTTTAAGTAAAAATAATCCATTTTATTGGTTTCTTTTTTTTGTTGTGAGATACTATGGTAGTAAATATGGATTTCAAATTCTTACAACTAAAATCGGAGCAGGGCTTTATATTGGTCATTTTGGAACTGTGATAGTTAATGGTGGAGCATCTCTTGGGAATAACATAAATTTGTCTCCTGGTGTAGTGATAGGACAAGTAAGTAGAGGCAGGATGAAAGGTGTTCCCAAAATATGTGATAATGTCTGGATTGGAACGAATGCAATAATTGTAGGAAATATCACAATTGGTAAAAATGTAATTATTGCACCTGGCTCATATGTTACATTTGATGTCCCAGATTTTTCATTAGTAAGAGGAAACCCTGGCGAAATTCAAGAAGGCAAAGGTGTTGAAGGTTACATTTGTAATCCATACAATTTAAATATTACTAAAAAATGAGGATTTTAATTATTACTTCAGAATTTCCTCCAGTTATTGGTGGAGCAGGTATGTATGCTCATGACCTTGCTATTGGATTGTCAAAAAATGAAGTTGAGGTAGACATCATCACTTATGATAATGGAAGCTTATTCTCAAGAATAAAAAAAAAATTAGAAAATAATAAAAAGATAAAAGTGTTCTCTCTTAAACCACTAATTGGGATTCATTTTATTCAATTTCTATTTTTAATTATGAAAGTTTTGAAAGAAAGAAATTATGATAAAATTATTCTTAGTGATGGAAGAGCTAAAAGAACGTTTGCTCTTTTTAATCCTTTGTTTCGAGATAAGATAGAAAAAACTGTCAGTGTTTTTCACGGTAATGAAGTTAATTCGTTTTTTAAACATCCTTCACTTCTTATTAAGGTTCTAAACATTGACAAAAAATTAATAAATCTTTTTCATAACCAATCCAAACTTATTACTGTAAGTAAAAATGAACAAGAAATTTGGCAGAATTTTTTACCATCATTAACTTCTAAAATACGCTTGGTGATGCATGGTGTGAATGAGGATATTTTTTATAAACGGGACGAATGTGAAATTAATAAAATTAAAAAAAGATTAAAAGTTCCTTTTGAAAAAAAAATAATTATTACAGCCTCAAGATTAGTTAAAGAAAAGGGGCAAGATAACTTGCTTTTAGCTTTTAGGGAAATATTAAGACATGATCAAAATTCTCATTTAATCATATTAGGTAATGGAGATTATATGCAAACTCTAAAATCAATATCTAAAGCCTTAAATATAGATGATCATGTTACTTTCGTTGGCGGTATAAGTAGAGATAATATTGCTGATTACTATTCAGTTGCTGATATTTTTGTACTTGTCAGCAGATTTGAAGAATCTTTTGGTTTAGTTTATATAGAAGCTGCTGGGTGTGGAGTGCCGTCTATAGCTGGAAATTTAGGCGGAATAAAAGATGTAATAATAGATGGAAATAATGGTTTTGTAGTTAATTCTTTTAACTTTAAAGAATTAGAGGAGAGATTGTTGGCTTTATTAGAAAACGAACCAATGAGATTGAAAATGGCCTTAAATGCTAATGTTATGTTTAAAAATAATTTTACCAGCGAAAAGGCAGCAAAGAATCTATTAAAAGAAATTTTTTAATGAGGGCTTATCTACTTAAAATTGCATTGTTACTATTTTTTCTTATAATAGCATCACTAATTGAACAAAATTTTTCGATTTTTATTTGGGGAGTGACTTGGGGGATTCTTGGATGCATAGTTATTTTAACTAGTTTTGGTAAAAAAAATGTTTTAACTTCTATTAATATTTTCTTTTCTTTTTTTATTATTTATTTTATACATGCTTATTTGTGTAATTTTTTTTATGTAAAAAATGTAAATACAGATTTTTTTTATGCAAAAGATTCTCTATTCTTTTATAAACTTTCAAATCAACTTGGAAAATTAGGAAGCATAAATGAAATTTTCAATTATTCATTTAATAAGTTTGAAACCAGGGAATTTAAAGGTTTTGCCTTTCTGATAGGAACAGTTTCATATATTTCATTTTTTTTTGATAGTAATAGTATTGTAACACAAAAGTTAATTCCGGTATTTTGTTCTGCTGTTGCATTACCATATTTATACAGTATAGTGAAATTATATTTTACTGAAAGAATGGCTTCTAATCTTGTATATCTATATGGAATTTTTTCATATTCATTTTTTTATTCAGCAGTTTTTGTTAGAGATTCCGTCATAAACTTATTATTTATTGTCCTGATTTATTTTTTTTTAAAAAATAACAATATTAAGAATGTAATTGTTTTTTCAATTATATCAATTTTAATATTTTCAATTAGACCTGAACATGGAATTTTTTCTCTAATATTTTTAATAGCATATTTTGGATTTTATTTAAAAACAACAACAAATGATTTCAAGATTTATTTAGCCCTAATAATCATAACTACTTTTATATTTATCATTAAAGATAATATCACTAATTATTATAGTATAATTGAAACAACAACCAACACATATTTAGCACATTCATTGGCAGAAAGTGATGGCGGTGAATCATTAGGTGTTTTATTGTTAAAACTACCTTGGGGTATTCGTCATATTACTGCTGGTTTATTTTCACAAATTATACCATTTCCCTTCTATATTGGATTTCAAAAGAATGGGTTTGGTTTTTTATCGCTTGGAGTAGCAGCGTTATTTTGGTTTTTTATATGGATTTTAATTTTTAAAACAGTTTTTACGAAAAGACTTAGGACGATAATTAATTTTAAAATGTGGGTTCTTTTTTTTATTGCATTTCTTTTAATTGTCGGAAATTCTGTAAATGTAGATACAAGGAGAGTTATGGCTGTCTTCCCCATTTTATTTATATTTAGCATGAAATCTTTTTTGAGTTTGAAAAAAAAGCAAAGGAATCACTTAATTTTTTTATCAGTAAGTTTTTATTTTCTATTTCTTTTAACGTATTTGGTAATAAAAAATTTATGAAAAATTTGAAATTTGAAAATTTAATTTTTTTGTGCGGTGCTAGAGATTTTCACGCAATGGATTGGTATAAAAGTGCAAAGGAACAAGTTAAAGATCAAGAGATTATTATTGTTACAGATTTAATTGCTGGCGAAGGCTTTACGAAAATAGTAAACAATAATGATCGAATCTATAAATTAGTGATCCTAGATAATTTTCTTTTTAACAAACAAACATCAGTTGGAAATTTATGGAGAAATATTCTTAAACTTATATTGCTACCTATTCAGATATGTTTATTGAAATTTTTTGCTTTTAGAAATCCTAATTCAGTATATCACGCACATTCTATGTATTATTTGTGGCTCGCTTGGGGAGCGGGAATTAGATATGTTGGTACACCTCAGGGAAGCGATATTTTACTTAAATTGGATCGTTCAATTTTTTTTCGATTACTATCTATAAAAGCATTAAAGAATGCCATAGCTGTAACTGTTGATTCCGAAAAAATGGCACAAAAAATTTTTTCCGTATCTGGGGTTAAAGCACTTATTGTTCAGAATGGTATAGATATTAATTCGCTACAAACAATAAAAGAAACTAACAAAGATAAGGGTAGAACAATTCCTATTCTGTCTGTTCGAGGATTTACTGAGCTTTATCAAATCGATAAAATTATAGAATCGAGAAATTCAAGTCAGAAAATTTCAACCGTACCAATTTCTTTTTTGTATCCTTTTCAGGATGATCTTTACAAACAAATTATTTATAAAGATTTAATGAAATTTGATATGGATATTGGACGTCTGGAAAGAAATGATATGTACAAAAAAATGCTGGCTAGCATTTTAGTTATCTCAATTCCATTTAGTGACTCATCTCCACGAAGTGTTTATGAGAGTATTTTCTGTGGTTGTATAGTCGCAATTTCTTATAACACATATTACAATATTTTACCAGAATGTATGAAAAAGCGAATTCTAATCGTAGATTTGAAAGAAGACTTATGGCTTGAAAAAGCATATTCTAAAGCATTAGAATTAGTGAAAATTAAGTATGTTCCTTCAGAAGAAGCATTAAATATGTTTGATCAAAGAAAATCTTTCGAAAAAATAAAAAAATTAATATTTAATTAAGATTATGAGACCCTACCAAATATGCACCAACTGTGTCATGGACACAAGCGACAGCCGAATTACTTTTGATGAAAAGGGAGTTTGTGACCATTGCAATGATTTTTATGAAAATGTAAAACCTAATTGGCATACAGATGATAGAGGAAAAAACGAGCTGCTTAAAATCGTTGAAAAAATAAAAAAAGAAGGCGAAGGAAAAGATTTCGACTGTATCTTAGGAATGAGCGGAGGAGTTGACAGCTCTTAC
Organism: Bacteroidota bacterium; assembly: GCA_023420435.1. Lineage (GTDB taxonomy): Bacteria > Bacteroidota > Bacteroidia > Flavobacteriales > Weeksellaceae > JAEXBA01. Next base: position 8,341 of record JAEZWE010000031.1, on the reverse strand, counting down.
ATGCTGCACATTGCCGTTAAAGAATTTGGATTAAGACCATTGGTTTTTCATGTTGATGGGGGTTGGAATTCTGAATTGGCAGTAAATAATATTCAGGTAATGATTGATAAATTAGGCCTTGATTTGTTTACAGAAGTAATCAACTGGGAAGAAATGAAGGATTTTCAGTTAGCTTTCTTCAAATCAGGTGTGCCTCATTTAGATATTCCACAAGATCATGCCTTTATTGCTACACTGTATAATTTTGCAGATAAACACAACATCAAGTACATCCTGAACGGAGGAAATATTTCTACAGAATGTGTAAGAAACCCTATGGAATGGCTATATTATGGAACGGATATGGCACAGCTGAAGGATATTATGGATAAATTTAGTACCGTAAAAATGGAAAGCTATCCCTTCAGTCCAATTTTTAGGCACAAATTCTATTTAAGATATATACGCAATATTCAGGTTCTTAAATTATTGAATTACAGACCTTATATCAAGGAGGATGCATTGAAAATGCTTGCGGATGAATATGGATGGAAACCTTATCCACAAAAGCACTTTGAGTCTAGATTTACCAAATTTTATGAGGGATACTGGTTGCCGGAAAGATTTGGTTTTGATACGAGAAGAGTGCAGTTTTCGAGTCTTATTTTAACAGAACAATTATCGAGGAACGAAGCCTTGGAAAAATTGAAAAAACCAGCTTATGATCCGGAAAAAATAGAAGAAGAATTCAACTACATTGCAACCAAATTAGGGATTTCTCCAGAAGAATTAAGACAATACTTTACGATGGAAAAGAAATTCTATTGGGATTATAAAAACAACGAATCAATGTTTAAAACCGGAGCCAAAGTCTTAAAAGCATTAGGAATAGAAAAGTCGATTAAAAGATGATTACAATTATCAATTATGGTTCCGGAAACATCAGTGCAATATGCAATATTTATGAAAAATTGAATGTTGAATACCATATTGCAAATTCTCCTGAAGAAGTGGTAGGAGCGAAAAAATTGTTTTTGCCGGGAGTGGGTGCTTTTGATGAAACCATTTCTACTTTGGATTCGCTTGGTTTTAGAGAAGTGTTGGATAAAGAGGTGCTGCAAAATAATGTCCCAATAATGGGAATTTGCGTGGGTATGCAGATTTTGGGGGAATCTAGTGAAGAAGGAACTTTACCGGGCTTAGGATACATAAAGGGAAAAGTTAAAAAAATTGATAAATCCCTGCTGATACAAAAGCCAGCCTTACCTCATTTAGGATGGAATACAGTGGAAATAAAAAAACAAAGTCCGCTTTTTGACGATGTGGATATTGACTTTGGTTTTTACTTTCTTCACAGTTATTATTTTGAATGTTCTCATGATGAAGATGTTTTAACAACGACGAGGTACGGTTCTGATTTTGCAAGTGCGATAAATAATAAGAATGTTTTCGGGGTGCAGTTCCACCCGGAAAAAAGTCATCATAACGGAGTGAATCTGCTTCATAATTTTGCCAAATTATAATGTTAAGATCAAGAATTACACCCTGCCTTTTAGTGCATAAAAAAGGTTTGGTTAAAACAGTCAGTTTTAAAGATCCAAAATATGTCGGTGATCCTATTAATGCCGTAAAAATTTTTAATGAAAAGGAAGTAGATGAGTTGTTGGTTCTGGATATTGATGCCAGTGTTGAAGGTCGTGAGCCGGATTTTCAGTTAATTAAAAATTTAGCGGTAGAATGTAGAATGCCTTTTTGTTATGGTGGAGGAGTAAAAACAGTAGAACAGGCAAAAAAAATTATTGGATTAGGCGCTGAGAAAGTAGCTATTAGTTCAGCTGCTTTGGAGAATCCTCAGATATTAAAGGAAATCGGAGATGCAGTTGGAATACAGAGTGTTGTAGTAATTTTGGATATCAAAAAGAAAAAACTTTTTGGAGGTTATGAAATTGTCTATGCTAATGGGAAAAAGACATCAAATAAAAAACTGATTGATTTTGTTAAGGAACTTCAGCAAATCGGAATAGGGGAATTAGCAATTAACGCTGTGGATGAAGACGGAAAAATGCAGGGCTTCGATTTTAAATTGTTTGACAGCATCCGAAAAGAAACGGATATGCCCATGACAATTTTGGGAGGAGCTGGTAGTTTAGAACATATAGAAGAAGCAATCAGCCGGTATAAAACTATAGGTGTTTCGGCCGGGAGTCTTTTTGTTTTTAAAGGAAAGTATAAAGCAGTTCTAATTAACTATCCTGATTATGAAACTCGAAAAAAAATGTACAAAATTTAAAAACTAATGAAACAAATCATACAGTCCTTTAAAACAGGAGAAACCATATTGGAAGAGGTTCCGGCACCAATCGTGCGAAAAGGTACGGTTTTAATTCAAACCACAAGGTCACTCGTTTCCCTCGGAACAGAGAGAATGTTAGTGGAATTTGGAAAATCAAACCTCATTCAGAAAGCAAGACAACAACCGGATAAAGTAAAGCAGGTTTTAGATAAAGTAAAAACAGACGGTTTAATGCCAACAATAGAAACCGTTTTCAACAAATTAGGGGAACCTCTTCCTTTAGGTTATTGCAATGTGGGAAAGGTAATTGCAGTTGGAGAAGGCGTTAACGATTTTAAAATTGGAGACCGGGTGGTTTCTAACGGTCAACATGCGGAATATGTTTGTGTTCCAAAAAATTTGGTGGCACATATTCCTGAAAATGTTTCAGATGAGGAGGCTTCATTTACGGTAATTGGTTCTATTGGATTACAGGGAATCCGTTTGCTGAATCCGACTTTAGGAGAAACCGTTGTGGTTGTAGGAATGGGTTTGATTGGTTTGCTCACAGCTCAACTTTTGGTAGCTAATGGTTGTAGAGTGATAGGAACCGATATTGATGAAGCAAAATTAGCAATGGCTAAGGAATGGGGGATCATCCCTTTTAATCCTTTAAATGGTGATGTTGTAAAATTTGTTGAAGAACAAACGGGAGGTATAGGAGCTGATGGAGTTTTGATTACTGCTTCTGCAAAAAACAACGATATTATTTCTCAAGCAGCAAGAATGAGCCGTAAAAGAGGTAGAATTATTTTAGTAGGTGTTATTGGTTTAGATATTAGTCGCGCAGAATTTTATGAGAAAGAGTTAACATTTCAAGTGTCTTGTTCTTATGGACCTGGTAGATATGATGACGATTATGAGCAGAAAGGAATTGATTATCCACTTCCTTTCGTAAGATGGACAGAAAAAAGAAATTTTGAAACCATTTTAGAAGCTATCAGAAGTAATAGAATTCACGTCAAAGAAATGATTACTGAAGTTGTTGATTTAGAAAATTTCCAAAATATTTACGGAGAAATTGGAAGCAGTAAATCTATTGCTTCAATTTTAAAATATAGTGATAAAACGGAAATACCTTCAACATCGGTAAAAATTAAAGATACCGATTTTTCTTCGTCAAAAGGAGTGATAGGTATCATTGGTTCTGGAAATTTTACAAAAATGACCATGATGCCAGCTTTGAAAAACAGTGGAGCATCCTACAAATTTATTGCTAGTAATGGTGGAGTTACAGGAACTGCTTTAGCTCAAAAATACGGTATTGCAAAATCAACAACAGATTATAAAGAAATTATTAAAGATGATGAGGTTGATCTTGTATTAATTACAACAAGACACAATTTACATGCTCCTATGGTTATTGAAACACTCAAAGCGGGTAAAAATGTGTTTGTTGAAAAACCATTGGCGTTAAATAACGAAGAATTAATTGAAATTATTGAAGCACAACAAAAATCGGGAAAAAATGTTACGGTTGGTTTTAATAGAAGATTTTCACCCCACATTGAAAAGATAAAGCAACTTGTAGGAAACTCACAGATGAATGTTGTCGCCACTATGAATGCAGGTGCAATTCCTCCAAATGTATGGGTGCATGATATGAAAGTGGGAGGAGGTAGAATTATCGGTGAAGCTTGTCATTACATCGATTTGATAACTTTTCTAACAGGTAGTAAAGTGAAATCGGTTTGCATGAATGCTATGGGAATCAACCCTGAAGAAAACACAGATAATGCTAGCATTTTATTGAAATACGAAAATGGTTCAACAGGAGTAATCAACTATTTTGCAAATGGTTCTAAAGCCTATTCAAAAGAAAGGGTTGAAGTTTTTTCGCAAGAAAGAACATTGGTAATGGATAACTTTAGAATTACTGAAGGTTTTGGCACGAAAGGATTTTCAAAACTGAAAACAACCATGGATAAAGGTCATAAAAATCAATTTGAAAGCTTAATTAAAAGGATAAAAGAGGGTGGGAAACCATTAATCCCATTTGATGAAATTATAAATACAACAAAAGCATCTTTTGCTGCAATCGAAAGTTTAAAGAAAAAAAGTTGGGTGGATATTGACTAGAAATGAATGTTAAACTTGGAACACAAATGATCAAAAACATGGGGATGCGTTATGTAAAATTTCGCATTCGTCATGAAATTGAAAGAAAAACAGGGGTGCTAAAAAAACGCTTTCCTGCTAATTCTGATATAAAAAAATTTGTAACATTAGAGAAGTGGCGTTCAGAAAAGGATTTTTTTTTAAATTTCAATCCAAGTATTAAAAAACCTTCAGTTAGTTTACAACAAAAAGCAGAAAATATTCTGTCTGGAAACATTCTTTATTTTAATAAAAATTGGATTAATGTTGGAAGAGATTATGATTGGATTACTAATCCTTCAAATGGATACAAATACGATATATCAAAGCATTGGTCTGAAATAGCGGATTTATCCGAAGTTGCAGGAGATATAAAATACGTTTGGGAAAAATCAAGATTTTCTTATTTACTAACTTTAATACGTTACGATTTTCATACAAGTAATGATTTAAGTGAGTTTGTTTTTTCAGAAATAGATTCTTGGATCAAAGCTAATCCTATTAACAAAGGACCAAATTGGCGTTGTAGTCAGGAAATTTCTTTGAGAATATTTAATTGGTGTTTTGCTTTGTCATATTACAGAGATTCTGAAGCGTTAACAGAAGAACGTTGGAACAGAATTCAAAATGTAATTTACTGGTCTTTGCATCACGTATATCATCATATCGATTTTTCTAGAATTGCGGTTCGTAACAATCACGCCATTACAGAAACTTTATTTCTGGCATTAAGCAATATGATATTTCCATTTATACCTGAAACAGAAAAATGGAGCGAAAAAGGAAGGAAATGGTTTGAAGAAGAAATCGATTATCAGATCTATGAAGATGGTACTTTTCTTCAATTTTCAATGAATTATCATCGGGTTGTAATTCAATTATTTTCATTGGCGTTTTCAGTTTCAGAATTTTTTGAAAAACCATTTTCAGAAAATGTTTATGAAAAAGCTTATAAATCTCTGAATTTTCTTTATCAATGTACTCAAGATGAAAATGGTTGGTTACCAAACTACGGTTCAAATGATGGCGCATTGTTTTTTCCATTTTCTGATTCAGATTATCGTGATTATCGACCACAATTGAATACACTGCATAAAATCTTGATACAGAAAGATATTTATAATGAAACTTTCATCCATGAAGATAGCATTTGGTTTGGAGAACAAAAAAAATCAGAAAATAATTTCCAAAAACTTGAAAAAGATTTTACACCGCAAAGTTTTGTAAATGGAGGATTTTATTTGCTTAGGCAAGGCGACTTTTTCACTTTTATTCGATGTGGAAATCACAAAGATCGTCCTGCACAAGCAGATAATTTGCATCTCGATTTATGGTACAAAGGAGAAAATATTCTTAGAGATTCTGGAACCTATAAATACAATACCGATCCCGAAATTTTGGAATATTTTATGGGTACAAAATCCCACAATTCGGTGATGATAGAAAATCATTCTCAAATGTTACGTGGTGGAAGGTTTATTTGGTATTATTGGACACAAGCTGGGAAAGTAGTTTGGAAACAAACTGAAAATAGTTATATTTTTGAAGGCGAAATTTATGCTTTCAGATTTTTAAAAGAAACAGTTAAACACAAAAGAAGAATTGAAATTTCTAAAATCGAGAATAAATGGTTTGTTTCAGATCAACTAAATGACATGGATCATTTGGAAAAGAGACAAATATGGCATCCTAACTCTGCAAAAATTAGTTTTGAAAGTGAGGGGAAAGAAATAACTTTTGATTCCTTTAATTCTGATTATTATGGTGAAATGAAAGAAATGAAGTCTATTTATTTTCCTTTTTTCAAAAAAATAAAAACGATAATAACCTATAAATGAAAATCCTTTTACTTCACCAATATTTTCTAGAGGAAGACGATTCCGGTGGTTCACGTTGGAATGAAATTACCAAAGTTTGGACAGATGCGGGTCATGAAGTTACCGTAATTGCTGGAATGATGCATTATAGCGGTTCAGAAAAAAGACCGGAATACAAAGGAAAGTACTTTGTGAAAAAAAAACAGGGTAATGTAAACGTGCAGCGCTGCCATGTGTCAGAAGCGTATAATAGCGGTTTTATAGGAAGGTTGTGGGCTTACTTTTCATTCATGTTTTCATCTTTGTGGGCGGGTTTGTTCAAGATCAAAGGTCGGTATGATGTGGTTTTGGTAACATCACCTCCATTGTTTGTAGGTATTTCCGGCTACTTTATTTCATTGGTCAAAAGAATTCCCATGATTTTTGAAGTTAGAGATCTTTGGCCTGAATCTGCAATTGATACCGGAATTTTAACAAATAAAACGATTATCAAGTTTGCTTTGTCAGTTGAAGAATTTATTTATAAAAAATCCCAAAAAATTAATGTGCTTACGCCAGCGTTTTACAATACACTAAGAGATAAAAAAAATGTTCCTGAAGAAAAACTCATGATGATTCCTAACGCGGCTGACTTCTCGCTTTCAGAAGAGATTTTGCAGAATTTTGATCGAGATAATTTTAGAAAAGAACATGATTTGGAAGGTAAATTTTTAATTACCTATGTTGGAGCTCATGGGGTAGCCAATCATTTGGAGCAAGTTCTGCATGCTGGGAAAGTTTTGGAGGATACCAACGTCCTTTTTCTGTTAATAGGACAAGGAATGGATAAGCCCAATCTACAAAAAATGGCGCAGCAGATGAAAGTTAAAAATGTTAGGTTTTTGGATCCGGTTCCTAAAAAAGAGGTATTCAAATACATTATTGCATCAGAAATGGGAGCCTCAATTCTTAAAAAAGTGGATACTTTTAAAACCGTATATTCCAATAAAACATTTGATTATTTCTCTTGTAAGAAACCAGTTTTAATGGCTATTGATGGAGTCTCAAGAGAATTAGTGAATGAAGCCAAAGCTGGAACGTATGTTGAGCCGGAAAATACAGAGGAATATAATAGAATTATTAGAGAATATCTTAATAGTCCATCAAAATTAATCATTGAAGGTGAAAATGGATACCAGTATGCAAAACAAAACTTTGATCGTGAAGTTTTAGCTTGTAAATATCTTGAAAAAATAAAAGAAACTATCAATTAAGCTGCTTTTAAATAATGAAAAATGTTACAATAATTGCTGGTGCTCGTCCAAATTTTATGAAAATTGCACCAATTATCCATGCGATTGAAAAAGCGCGTAAAGAGGGAAATGATCTTAATTACAGATTAATTCATACAGGACAGCATTATGATAAAAAGATGTCTGGAGATTTTTTTCAACAGTTAGAAATTCCGGAACCCCATGCTAACTTAGAATCAGGTGGTGGTACACAAGCAGAGCAAACTGCTAACATTATGGTTCGTTTTGAGAAAGAATTAATGGAAAATCCAACGGATTTAGTATTAGTTGTGGGTGATGTAACTTCTACGATGGCTTGCGCAATAACAGCACAAAAACTACATACAAAAGTAGCTCATGTAGAAGCAGGAATTCGTTCTGATGATTGGTCGATGCCGGAGGAAATAAACCGTTTAGTTACAGATTCAATCACAAACTATTTTTTTACGACTTCCGAAGTAGCCAATGATAATTTAAGGAAAAGTGGTATAAATGAACAGCAAATTTTCTTTGTTGGTAATACGATGATTGATACACTTCTTAGAAACAGAACCAAATTTCAAAAGCCCGAAATTTGGGATGAAATAGGTCTTATAGATAAGGAATATTTAGTAATGACGCTTCACCGACCAGCAAATGTAGATGAAGAACACAAATTAAAAGATCTGTTAGATGAAATTATTTCAAACTCACAGGATTTACCTCTTGTTTTTCCAGTTCATCCAAGAACGGCTAAGATTTTGGAGAATTTAGGTGTTCAACACCCTCGTTTAAACCTAATTGAACCATTGGGATATTTGGAGTTCAATTATTTGGTTGAAAGAGCAAAAGCTGTGGTTACAGAT